>CAMDMH010000285.1 GCA_945901835.1 Devosia equisanguinis
TGTGACGAGAGCGACCGGAACGAAGTCCTTCACGGGATCGTAGGCCAGCGACTTCATGAGGAACGGATTGTTCACCAGCGCGGCCGACGTGGCGAAGAAGAACGTATTGCCGTCCGGGGCTGACCGCGCCGCTGCCATGGTGCCGACGACATTGCCGCCGCCGGGCTTGTTCTCGACGATCACGCCCAGTTTGAGTTGGGCTGTGAGGCGGTCGGCGATCAGACGCGCCATCACGTCGGGGCTGGCACCGGCGGCCTGCGAGACGATCAACGTGATGTTGCGCTGCGGCCATGCCGGAGTTTGGGCCGAGGATTGGGTCGCGGTGGCGGCGAGCACAACCACGGCGGCGACGAACGCGCGACGGGACTTCGAATTGAGCACTAGGCATTCCTCCCGGTAGGTGAGCTTCGGGCAGGCTTATCTCACACTTCGGCAGCCTGCGCATGGAGATCAATCAAGTCCGGGATCGTCTCGACACGACGGCGGCCGAATCCACATTCGGTGGCGATGCCGAATTCCGGTCGATACCGCTTCGCCGTCTCCATCCGCCGCCGCGTCCCGGCGAGGCCGTCTGTGTGGTGGATCAGACCGAGGACCAGCAGCGTTTCCGGCGACAGGGCGAGGCGGCGTAGCGGCTCGAAATAGGCGTCGTCCGAGCGGTCGCGCGGCACGGGCATGTGGATCATCTGAATCGAGCGAGGGACCCGACGGGCCAGCTCGTTGGCGAGATCGACCATGTCGCCCATGGCTGTGGGCTCGACGACGTGCTTGTGGTTGGCGTCGCCGTAGCAGAAGTGGAACAGCAGATCGACGCTGGCGGGAACGTGGCCCGCGAGATCGATCAGGATGTCTGCGAAGCGCGCCTGCATGTCCGCCTTGCTCGCGCCGTAGCTCGATGCCTGCCCGCGCTGGAGACGGGCAAACACGGCGGAGGCGACGTCGAGCTGGATGGCGAGATCCGATGACGGGATTGCCGCGGCGAGCTTGTCCATCTCGCGCTTAACGGCTTGGTTGTAGATCGGGTCGAGCGCGGGCTGCAGATCGTCCTCGATGTAGAGCCACAATACGGAATGAGCCGGCACCAGATCGACCTGGAGTTTCACGTGCGCTGGGACGATGCCTTCGCGCTTCAACCGCGAGAGGGTGGCGTAGGACTTGATCGCCTTGTCGGCATAATAGAGGTTGGCGAAGGCGACATCAGAGGGCTTCTTGCCGGGGCGTAGCATGTAGCGGACGTGCGGGTCCGCGCCCTCGTGGACGCGAAACATCTTGCCCGAGGGCATCAAGGCGGGGTCGTCGCGGAAGATCGGCTCGAGCCAGGTGATCCAGTCGAGGCGTTCCCCCGTCTCCCCATCCGGCAGCCATTTCAGGTGAGGGCCGAGCCTGCCGCCGATCGTGCGGAACACGGCCTCGGCGTCAGCCATCGGCACGCTTCCGACGAGATAGACAGGACGGGACATCGATCGTTTCCTCTGTTCACGGGCCCCAGCGGCATCGATACCCCGCGGCCCGGCGGCATCCGCTGAGTAAGCCGATCCGCGCGCAATTGCCAACCCTCCTGGGCGGCCGGGATGGCCGACGGCGCTTTACAGGGGCGCCCGCCATGGTGTTGAGAGGCTGGGAACGCGCGACTTGCCCGGAGCTGAGATGAACCCCGCCAATTCCACCGACCGGACCACCGTGCTCTTGCTCGAGCGCTTTGCCAGCGAATACGCCCGGCATCTGATGGCGGCGTTCCCCGACCTCGACGTCCACACGGCCGGCACTATTTCCGAAATCGAGTTGCCGCTGGAGAAGATCGACGTGCTGGTGGCCTTCGGCGTCGCCATCGATGACGAACTGATGAAGGGCGCGCGGAACCTAAAATGGATCCAGTCGCTTGCTACGGGGGGCGATCACTTCCTGAAGTCGCCGGGACTGCGCAAGGAAACGCTTCTGACCAGTGCTCGGGGTATCCATGGCGCGCCGATGCGCGAGACCGTTGCAATGCTGCTGTTGGGCCTGACACGCAACGTGCGCCGCCTCGTCGACAACCAGCACGCCAAGGTCTGGGAGCGCGGCGATCCCTGGCCTTTGCTCGCGGGCAAGAGCGCGCTCGTCGTCAGCTCGGGTGTGAGCGGCAGCGCGATAGGTCATCTCCTGCAAGCGTTCGGCATGACTACGATCGTGGCGACGCGTAGCCCTCGGCCCGTGGAAGGCTTCGACAGGTCTATCGACGTCAAGGATCTCGTGCGCGAGGTGGCAGCCGTGGATGTGCTCGTCGACGTACTGCCGGGGGGGCCGGAGTATCAGAACACGATCAGCCGCGCGGTGCTCGAAGCGATGAAGCCGTCGGCGGTGTTCGTCAACGTCGGCCGCGGCGAGACCGTGGACGAGGCAGCGCTGATCGACGTGCTGGCGAAGGGCCGGATCGCCGGCGCCGGCCTCGACGTCGTGTCGCGGACCCCGCTCGATGCCGCGAGCCCGCTTTGGGAGCTGCCGAACGTGCTGTTGTCGCCCCACATCGGCGGCTACTTCAAGGAGTACGAAGAGCACATGATGCCGATCCTGATCGATAACATGCGCTTGTTTCTGGCGGGACGCGGAATCGAAATGCGCAATCTGATCGTGCATTGAGAGCGGCAGCGACGGCATTTGCGATGTGGGTTGCCTCCGACTGTGATGTAAGGGAAAGAGAGCCTGCGACGACAAGCTCAAGGAAGGAACGACGGGATGAATGCGATGGACAAAGGCGAGGCTAAAGGCAGCTCGCCGGATACCGACCAGTACCGCCTGCGCCGGTTCATCGAGCGGCTCGCCAACACCGAAGAGCTCGAGACACGGACCGAGGCCGTGCCGCTGGCGAACGTCGCGGCCCTCCTCGAAGGCAACCCGCGCGCGGTGCATTTCCGCAAAGCCGGACCCGAGGGGCAGGAACTGGTCGGCGGGGTCTGCGCCAGCCGTGCGCGGCTTGCGCACGCGTTCGGCGTCGAGCCGGATCAACTGGCGCAGGAAGTCCAGAAGCGCGCCCGAAACGCGCCGACGCTGGTGGATGTCACGAGAGCGCAGGCGCCCTGCCAACAGATCGTACTCGAAGGTGACGACGCCGATCTGACGAAGCTGCCGGTTCACCTGCAACACGGCAAGGACGGCGGGCCCTACATTTCCTCCTCGCTCGATTTCGTGGTCGACCCCAAGACCGGTATGACCAACGTCGGCATTCGCCGGCTGATGCTGCGCGGCCCAAAGGAAGCCGGCGTCGATCTGATCGCACCGTCGGATCTGCGCGCGATGTTCGAAGCGAGCGTGGCCGCAGGCAAACACCTGCCTGTGGCCTTTGTGGTCGGCTGCCATCCGATCGACCACGTCACGGGGACGATGCGGCTGCCGGTCGACGAACTCGGCCTGATCTCGTCTCTGCGCGGTGCGCCGGTGCCAGTCGTCAAGTGCGTGACGAACGACATCCGCGTTCCCGCCGACGCCGAGTACGTGCTCGAAGGCTATTTCGACGCCAAGGGCTACACCGAGATGGAAGGCCCGTACGGGGAGTTCTTGGGGTACTACGGCGCGGTGAAGCGCAATCCCGTGTTCCGGCTGACCGCCATTACCCACCGCCGCGACGCGCTGTTTCAGACGAGCACGATCTCGGGCACGTCGCTCGCGGGCACGGACACCTCGATGCTCAACGTCATCCGCACCGAAGTGATCATGTGGAACGCGCTGCAACTCGCCGTGCGAGAACCGCTCGGTGTGCATGTCACGGGATCGTCGGGCGGCAGCTTCAACGTGCGCGTGAAGATGCGCCAGCGCGTCCCCGGCGAGGCGCGCAACGCGATCCACGCCTGCTTTGCTTCGCTCGCCAACGTAAAGAACGTCTTCGTGGTCGATCCGGACATCGACATCACCTCCGACCAGCAGATGGACTGGGCGCTCGCCACGCGCTTCCAGCCCGACCGCGACCTGATCATCGCGTCGGGCACACGGACGCTCGCGCTCGATCCCTCGCTCAACGGCGCCCGGGTCGGAGGCAAGGCGGGCTATGACCTCACTTGGCCGATCGGGGCCATGGAGAAGCTGGAGCATCAGGTACCGGCGCCTCCGACCTACACGGGCGGCAAGTTCGCATCCGTCGAAGCAGCACTCGGCGACGGGCCGAAGTTCTTCGAGGAGCTGATGGCGGCGACCGGTAGCGACGATGGCCGTGAGATCGTCCGCGCCCTCGACGGGCTGCGCAAGGCGGGTAAGCTCGACCGCGATCCGGAGCGTGGTCGGTGGATGGTGAAGGGGTAATCGAGGGCGGCTGATCGGTCTATTCGAGTTGGCCAGCGCCGAATGCTACGTTGAAAAGAAATCAGAGAGGATATCCGATGAAGCCGCTTAAAATGTTGCTTGCCGCCGCTGCAGCAACAGGCCTTCTCGCCACCACCGCGCAGGCGCAGAAGCCTCTCGATAAGGTCAAGGTCGCGCTGGCGCGCTCGGTGTCGAACGGCGCGATGCTGATCGCGATCGAGAAGGGCTACTTCAAGGATGCCGGCATCGACGTCGAGATGCAGGACATCGACACGGCCGCGGACGCGCTCTCGCTCGTCGCACAGGGTCAGCTCCAGATCGTCGGCGCGGGTGTGTCTGCTGGATACTTCAACGCTGTCGATCGTGGCCTGCCCGTCACGATCACGATTTCGCGCGTCGCCTTCCCAGCGGGCCACAATTTGATGATCCGTCCCGATCTCAAGGACGAGATCAAGTCGATGAAGGACATGAAGGGACGTAACATCGCGTCCAACGGCCCGGGCTCGATCTCGACCTACGAGATCGGCAAGATGCTGGAGCCGCACGGGCTGACGCTCAACGACGTCAACATCAAGATCTTCCCGTTCCCGCAATATGCCGTCGCGTTCGCCAACAAGGCAGTCGACGCCGGCCTCGTCATCCCGCCGTGGACCGTCGCCTACGAGAAACAAGGCATCGCACTGCCGTTCGGCGATGCCGACAAGCTGGTGCCCGGCCCCGTCACGATCTCCGTCAACTTCGCCAATACCGACTGGCTCGCCAAGAACCCCGACGTCGCCAACCGCTTCTACCTTGCCTACCTGAAGGGCGGCAGGGAATGGTGCCAGGGCTACCACGGCGCGCCCGTGCGCAAGGAGATCATCGACGTACTCGTCAAGTCGAAGGTCGAAACCCGGCGCGAGGTGCTCGACGGCTTCTGGACCGCGCGTCCGATCGATGGCCGTGTCAACGAGAAGAGCATTCTCGACGTGCAGAAGTTCTATCTCGAACAGAAGATGATCAAGAAGACGTTCCCGATCGAAAAGCTCGTCGACTATTCCTTCGTCGACTGGGCGACCAAGCAGTTGCCGAAGTTCGAACTGATCAACAAGGACAGCAAGCT
>CAMDMH010000286.1 GCA_945901835.1 Devosia equisanguinis
AGAAGGCCATCGCGGAAGTGCTGGCGGTCGATGAGAAAGTCGTGGCGCGCGCCCGTGTCCTCGCCGACATCAAAGACTGAACGCGACCGGTCGCGAGCGCCTCCAGAAAAAGGAACCAGCCGATGTCCGCACGGCAGAAGAGTGGCGGCGTGGAGAGCGACGCCGAACGCGCCGCGTACCGCAAGGATCTCCTGTCGCACAACGCCAAGCCATTGTGGGAGCGGACGATGGTGATGGGCCCCGGCAACGACGCCGTGCCCGCGATCTGGCATTACCGGGACATGCGGCCCCATCTCATGCGTGCAGCCGAACTCGTGACCACCGAGGAAGCCGAACGCCGCGTCCTGATGCTCGAGAACCCCGGCCTGCCCGGCTCGACGTACATCCTCGCGTCGGTCTACAGCGGACTGCAGATCATCCTCCCCGGTGAGATCGCGCGTGCGCATCGCCACTCGACCAACGCGATGCGCTTCATCCTCGAAGGTCGGGGCGCATACTCCAGCGTCGAGGGCGAGCGGGTGATGATGAACCCCGGCGACTTCGTGCTGACGCCGCACTGGACCTGGCACGACCACGGCCACGTCGGCAGCGACCCGGTGATCTGGCTCGACGCGCTGGACAACCCCGTCGCAAAATTCTTCGGCGCGATGTTCCGCGAGAACTATCCCGGCGAGACCCAGCCCGTCACACGCGCGCCCAACGAAGCCGAGACGCGTTACGGCAATCACCTCCTGCCCGTCGACTACAAGAGCGGTGCGCGATCATCGCCGCTGATGCTCTACCCTTACGAGCGCACGCGCCAGACCCTCTTCAAGCTGGCGCGGCTCGGACCCATCGACCCGGCCCAGGGCGTGAAGCTGCGCTATGCCAATCCCGCAACGGGCGGCCATCCGTTCCCGACGCTCGCCGTCTTCGTCCAATGGCTGCCGGCGGCATTTGCCGGCCGGAATTACCGTGCCACCGACGGCACCGTGATGTGCTGCGTGGAAGGCCGCGGCAGCATCGCGTTCGCCGACCGCAGCTTCGCTTTCGAGAAGGGCGACGTCTGGTGCTGCCCTCCATGGATCAGCTACCGCTTCACGACAACCGAAGAATGCGTCGTATTCAGCTATTCAGACCGGGCCGCGCAGGAAGCGCTTGGTTTCTGGCGGGAGGAAGGGACCGCGTAAGCGGCTTCCCGAGCGGACAAGGCCAAGAGTTGGGGCTACAGGACGGCTGATCAGTTGCTTTCGGTCGCCTTCTTCATGCGCTCGATTATGGCTGGCGGCGTGGCGTAAATCTTGGCGACGAGCGCCTGGACTTTCTCGCCGGTCGTGGCGTCGAGTTCGAGGCTGGCTTTCGTTGCTTCGGCTTGCATGTCCTTGTCGGCGATCGTGGCCATGAAAGCCTTACGCAATGCTTCGATGCGGTCGGCGGGAACCTCCGGCGGAGCAAAGAACACACGGTTGATCTGGCTCTGAACATAAAAGACTTCCGCAACGCGCCGATCTTGGTCGTTCTTGAGATAATCGCCGGCGAGCGGCACGCCGGCCTTCTTCAGCGCGGCGTGGGGGGCGATGTCCTCCTGCACCAGGACATGAACGTCGGGGTTGCTCAACAGGTTCTGGAACTGCGCCATGGCCGTCGAAAGATTGAGCCCGCAGGTGCCTTGGACCTCGCCTTTCAGGATCGCCAGGGAGATTTCGCGTGAGCCTGGATAGCCCGCGACCAACTTCACTTTCGCGCCGAAGATGTTCTTGAGGAACAGCGGATAGAGCAGCAGCGCGCTGCCGGGGCCGGAGCCGCCCACGATCAACTCTTTCGTGAAGATGTCATCGAATTTCTTGACCTCCGCATCGCGCCTGACGACGCAGACCTGGGTCTCGAGATTCGCGTTACCGACGTAGCTGAAGCGGGCCGGCTCGTACTTGCGCGTGCCCGCCGCCATCAGCGGATCGAGAATCGCGCCGGCGAGCGCACTGCCGAACACGGTGCCGTCTCGTGGTGCTGCCGAATAAAGATGTGCGGTCGCGACGATCGAGCCGGCGCCCGGCAGGTTCTGCGGCACGATGCGGGGATTGCCGGGGATGTACTTGCCCATGTGGCGAGCGAGCAGGCGGCCGTAGAGATCTGTGCCGCCGCCGGGCGTCGAACCGATGATGATGGTGACGGTCTTATCACGGTAGAACTGCGCGACCGCGTCGGGGCTCTGTGCCGATACGGGCGCTGCTGCCAACATCAGCGTCGCCGCCGTTCCAACTACGCGTGCTAGTGCTCTGCCCGACGTGCGATCGACCATGGTCTTCTCCCGGTTCGGCCCCCCCAGCTGAGGTGGGGCCCATGACTTTCCTACACGCCATTTCGGATGCGGCGGTCGCGCCACCGCTGCACCACCGTATGCGGCTCATTGCTGCGTCGCTGCCGCCACCCGGGCGATCAACTCGGGCGGGCTGTCGTTCAGCTTGGCGATCAGGGCCTCGACCTCCTCGCCCGGTTGCGGCACGGCCTCGCTGTTCTGCTTGACCATCTCGGCCTGGAACTCGGGCGAATTGATCGCGTCGAGAAAGGCCTTGCGCAGCGTCTTCACGCGATCGGCGGGCAGCCCCGGCGGCGCCACGTAAGTCCGCACAAGCACTGCCTGCGTCTGATAGAGTTCGACGGCCTGCCGGTCGGCTGCGGTCTTGGCGCGTGTCACGCTGAGGGGAATGCCGGCCTTGTTCAACTCGGGATGCCCGGCGAGGTTGTCCTGTGCGATGACTCGGAATCCCTTCTCACCGGTGAGATAGCCGGGGAAGAACTGCCGTATGGTGGTGAAGGCGAGCCCGACCATGCCCTGCACCTCGCCCTTCTCCATGGCGAGGCCGACCTCGCGCACGCCGGGATAGCCGGTCACGACGCGCAGCTTCGCGCCCAGGATGTTCTTGGCGACCATCGTCGATTCGTGCACCGACGAGCCGCCGCCCGGCGTGCCGGCGACCAGCTCCTTGACGTACATATCGTCGATGTTGGTGATCCCCGAATCGACGCGCACGACGGTCGAGAGCGCCTCGGCATTGCCGTTACCGATGTAGGTGAAGCGCAGCGGATCGTAATCGCGCCTCGCTGCCTCGATTCGGATCGGCTCCATCAGCGCGCCGGAGAGGACGGTGCCCATGACCGTGCCGTCCTTGGCCGCGACCGCATAGATGTTCTTGGCGGCGACCTTGCTGCCGGCGCCCGGCACGTTCTGCACGACGACCTGCGGGGTGCCGGGGATGTGCCGGCCGATGAAGCGGGCCAGTTGGCGAGCAAAGAGGTCGATCCCACCGCCGGCCGATGCGCCCGCTATGATCGTGACCGTCCGGCCGCGATAGAAATCGCCGGCATCCTGCGCCATGCCGGGCGACGCGGTGGCAGCCCCGAGGGCAGCCAGCCCCACCCCTACCGCAAACGACGTGCGCATTGAGCCCACCACGCTCCCTCCCCATTTTCCGTTCGTCTGTTTGAGCGGAATTGAGCGCACCGGGCGCCCTTGCGTCAAGCTGGCTGGCCGGTGTGTGTCATCTGGCGTGCCGGATGACATGACGGGAGTGCTGTTTGCCTAGCGATGCTCATGCCCGCTCAGCTCCCCGAACCCGCCGAAGGGCGAGGTCGTGCTTGGGCCATGGAACGAAGGTGCTCCGCGACAGCTTCCAGCTCTACAGCCACCGTCAATGGCTGCAATGGTTGCGCGCCCTTAGAAGGCGACCTGGCGTAGGGCACCGATCACGAGACAACACAAGAACGTGAGGCTGTAACGAAATTCATAGGCCGCTCGAATTGCTCAAGTGGAACCGCTCGCATCCGCGCGAGGGGAATAGCCAAAGGGAGCAATGCAGGTGACAACGCTAGATTACAAACTGGCGATGGCCACGGCGACATTTGCTGCAGCAGTGTCAGCATCTGGCCTCGCGTCAGCACAAACCGCTACCGCCGATCAGATCGTCACGACCATGCGCACGCTTGCTGGTGGCCAGAAGGCCCGCCCCAGCGGCGCCAAAGGTCAATGCTTCATCGGCACGTTCACGCCGACGACCGAGGCAAAAGGGTTGTCTGCATCGCTCGCGTTCGAAAAGCCGTCACGGGTCGTTGCTCGATTCTCCGTCGGCAGCGGTAATCCCAAGGTGATGGATGGCAATAAGACGGTGAATCGTGGCTTCTCCTTCCGGATCGACGCTGGCGGCCGGGGCCAGTCCGAGTTCGTGATGGTCAACGCGCCCATCAACTTCGTGAAATCCCCTGATCAGATGCTGGCCTTCCTTCAGGCGCGTCTACCCGGTGCAGATGGCAAGCCTGACCCGGCCAAGATCAAGGCCTTCACCGATGCCAATCCGGAGACGACGAACCAGGGGAAGTATCTGGCTGGCCGCCCGGTTCCGGGATCGTGGGTCGGCGTCAGCTACTGGGGCATCCACGGCTATACTCTCGCCAATGCGAGCGGAGCCAAGCAGCTGGTCAAGTTCCAAATGGTGCCGACTGCGGGCGAGATCGGACTGACGGATGACGAGGCCAAGGGTAAACCGGCCGACTTCCTCGTCGACGAGCTCAAGGGCCGCATCGACGCCAAGACTCCTGCGGGTTTCGACATGATAGCCATCATGGGGCGTGCGGGAGACGAAAAGACCAATGCCACCGAGCAGTGGGTCGATGAGGACAAGCGTCCCCGCGTCAAGCTTGGCACGCTCGCAATCACGGCAATCGAGAAGAACGAGACGTGCGACGGCAGCATCTTCGACCCGCTGAACCTTGCAAAAGGGATCGAAGGCCCGACGAACGATCCGCTGTTCACCGAGCGCCAACCCGCCTATGCCATCTCGATCGGTCATCGTCTCTGATCGACACGCTGACACGATGGATCAGGCTACTTTGCCTGGTCCATCATCACGGCACCGACAGGTATCGTCCCCGTCCGTACGAATTTTCCATTGAAGCAAGCGACTGCCACCAGCGCGACCTCGCGCACTTGCTGCCTCCGTCACACGCAGGAAGGCCGCCATGCCCATGAACCCACTATCGACACGCCGCTTCGCGCTTGCCGCGATCGCCACCTTGGTCGTCTCGGTTGCCGGCATCACGACCCACGCCGTCGCCTATCAGTCGAAGTCGATCGCGGCCGTAAACCTCGACAAGCAGAACCTAGCCTTGGGCGGCTACGATCCGGTTGCGTATTTCACCCTCGGCAAAGCGACCGCAGGCAAGACCGAGTTCAGTGCGGTGCACGAGGGCGCGACCTACCGGTTCGCCTCGGCCGCGCATCGCGCTACCTTCGTGACGATACCGGCGCGCTACCTGCCCCAGTATGGCGGCTACTGCGCCTATGCAGCGTCTCAGGGCTACAAGGCCGA
>CAMDMH010000287.1 GCA_945901835.1 Devosia equisanguinis
TGCAAAAATGTTCGACAGATGCACTTCGACTACCGGCCTATCCGCCGATTTCAGGGCATCGAACAGAGCGATCGACGTATGCGTATAAGCGCCGGCGTTGAGCACGATGCCGGACGCACGATCGCGCGCTTCGTGCACCCACTCCAGCAACTCGCCTTCGTTGTTGGTCTGGCGGAAATCGGTGGCGACCCCGACCGTCGCCGCGTGCGTCTCGACGACCCGCCGCACATCGTCCAGCGTCGCCGTGCCGTAGATCGCAGGCTCACGCTTCCCGAGCATGTTGAGGTTGGGTCCGTTGAGGACGAAGATCGGCGACGGCATCTCTTTCCGGCTACTCGGTCGCCGACCCGCCTGAAGCGGAGCGGCTGGGATGGGATCGTTGGGATGACCGACAAGAGGCGGCCAAGACAGATCGTGAAATTGCGTGTGCCTCGATGGCAACACAATTGATCAGGACCGTCTACCAGCTTTCTCGCCAGTGCGAAAGGCTGTCGAGCAACCGACCGCCGCCGCGCCCCCGAACACACACAGGTTTATCAGCAACCAGGCCAGACCGGGGAGCGATCGGGCCTGGTGGTGGGCTGGACGCGTGGCGGCAGGCGCCCGGTGCTGGTGTCCAGCTCCATCAGCACATCTTGCACCCGGTCTTGCGGATCTCGGCCAGCATCTGCTGCATGCCCTCGGCCGCGACATAGCCGACGTTGACCCGTGAATCGATCACGAAAGCCGGCGTTCCTTCCATTCCAAGTCCTTGTCCAACTTCAATATTATGCTGGATGGTCGCCTCATGGCGCTTGTCGGCCATGTCGACCTTGAGCTTGGCGACGTCGAGGCCCACGCGCTGCGCCACTACGAACAGGTTCTGCTCCGTCACCTGCTTCTCGCGCATCAGGGCAGAGTGCAACTCCCAGTATTTGTTCTGCTTGACCGACGCCAGCGCCGCCTTCGCCGCCGTGACGGACACCGGACCACCGAAAATCGGATATTCCTTGAGCACCACGCGAACCCGCGGGTCGGCCTTGGTCAGCTTCTGGATGTCGTCGAGGGCGCGCTTGCACCAGCCACAGTTGTAGTCGAAGAACTCGACGATTGTGACGTCGCCCTTCGGATTGCCGATCACGACATCTCCGTTGTAGGCGAAGACCTTGGGCTTGTTGTCGACGAGGTACTTCTCGGCCTTTGCGGCCTGCTCGGCGGCCTGCTTGCGCTCCAGGGCCTGGCTTACCTCGGCCAGCAATTCCGGATTGGTCATCAGGTAGTCCCTGATGATCCCATGAAGTTCCTTGATCTGGTCGGAGGAGAACGAACTGGGCTTGGCGGGCGAAGCAGCGGGTGCCGTTTGGGCGTGCACCGCGATGCTGCCGGCGCTGCTGCCGGATGCGGCCGGTCCCCTCTCTGCAATGCTGAGCAGCGAAACCATGGAGAGTGCGGCCACGCCGGCCAATACAAAGCCTTTTGGGCTCGTCAGGGCGCCAAGAGCGCTGCGCAGAATGCCGTCGGCCATCGACTTCTCTCCAATCCTGCGCGCAATGCTCGCGCCAGCCAAGCTCAAGCCGCCCGCCAGAATGGAGAACGACGCCTTCGCAAACCAAATGGACTGCCCAGGCGCCGGATGCAAGGTAGCTGCCCGGATGCCCGCAGGCCACGCTCGTCACTCCGAGATACCAGACCGGCTACTCCCGCTCCCGCAACTCCCTCGGCAGCGTCTTCAAGATATCGTCCGCCTTCAACCAGGGGCGGCTGCCGCTGGGTAAAGCCCGTTGAGCACGCTTGGCGAAGATTATCGCTTGTTTCGGGTCGCCTGAAATCAAATGCGCTTGAGCCATCGCCACGTCGGCCTCGGCCACCCGCTGCTTGGCGGCATAGGCCCGGGCCAGCGTGCGATAGCCGCCGATGTCGTCCGGACGCGTATCGATCGAGACTTCGAGGATACGGATCGCCTCTTCGTACTGCGCGACGTCGCCCGTTTCGACGATGCCCTTCGCGAGTTCCATGCGCAGCAGGTGAGAGCGGTTGCCATTGAGCTTGAGGGCCTGCCGGATCGCTGGAACGGCGAGCGCGAAGCGGCCTTCCTTGGAATAGACATGGCCCTTCAACTCCCAGAAATACGGGCTGTTGGGTCGCTCCTTGATGAGGGCGTCGATGTCGCCGACAGCCTTCGAGCACGAGCCGGAACAGTTGGCCGCAATGGCACGGGCGTAGCGGGCCGGCAGCGATTTGTCCTCCGCCGGATAGATGCGGAACACGTCCTGAGCAGGCAGCGTGAAACCGCGCAGCTTGGCGCGCACGAGGTCGTGGCGGAGCTGCAGCTCGGGCTTGTCCTTGACGTTGTAGAACGCGCTCGCCTCGGCGTTCTGCTTGAGCTGCGCGATGCGGGTACGCTCGGTCGGATGGCTCAGCAGATAGGGGTTCACACCATAGGCGCGGTTTTCCATGCCGAGCCGTTCGAACGTCTCGATCATGCCGCGGCCGGACTGGCCGGTCGCGGTCAGGAATTTCAAGCCGGCTTGGTCCGCGGCGCCCTCCTGGGAGCGCCGGCGGGCGAGAAACGTCTTCAGCCAGATGTCGTCGGCGGCCGCCACGGCAGCACCGGAGCGCGCCAGCACCGCTGCGGCAATGCCAATGATCCGTGTGATCAGCATGCCGGTCTGCATGCGCTGCATCTCGGAGCGCAGAGCGGCCAAGTGCGCGCCGTCTATATGGCCGACCTCGTGGGCGATGACGCCGATCACTTGGTTGGGCGTATCCGCCTGCATCAAAAGGCCCGTGTGCATGAATACGTTGCGGCCATCGAGCACGAATGCGTTGAATGTCGGATCGTTTATGATCCGCATCGAGACGTTGCCCTGTTCCAGACCGGCCGCCTTCAGGATCGGGCGGGCGTAATCCTTCAGGACTTCCTCGATTTCGTCGTCGAAGATGATGCTCTGCGCGCGCGCAGGGGAAGCTACCGGCAAGAGCGCGGCGCCGATCAATGCCAACGGCATCGCAAGTCTGGCGAGCGCCGAGCGGAAGGGGCGAGTGCGGGAGTTGGCAGCAGCCAAGGTCGTCGTCCTGTCCATTGCCGATGGTGCCACAGGGTTGGTTCGTAACGCGCCGTTACGGTGCGATCACGGCATACTCGTCTGTAGTTGGCCGACCGATTGCGGTCAATGCAAGGCAAGCGATGACTGTGCGCTACCTCGGGAATACCGCCGATCACACTCCAATAGCTGGAGCACTGCGCAGGGCGCGCGCGGGGGCCGAAGGCAATTGGGTGCGGGAGGCCACATCGGAGGGCGCAATTAGCGCAGCGTACTGCGCCGTCGTACGGGCGGATCGGCGCAATATGCCCAGTGGGCTATTGCGCCGCACGGTGTCGCCATCCGACAGGATCACCGCTCGCGCATGGTGCGAGCCAGGGCATCCCACAGCGGGCCGACGAGGAACTTCAGCATGGTGCGCTCGCCGGTCGTGATCAGCACGGTGGCGGGCATGCCCGGCGTCAGCTTCCGGCGAAGCTCGGGTGGCAGCGTCTCCAAGTCGATCGATACTCGCGCGTTGTAGAAGGTCTGCTTGGTGTTGGGGTCGAAGGTCGCGTCGGGGCTGATCGAATCGACCTTGCCGAGCGTCGCCTTGGTCTGGCGGTTGGCGAAGGCGGGAAAGCGTATCTCGGCCTTCTGGCCCGGCATGATCATGTCGATGTCGGTGGGCGAAACGCGCGCCGTCATGATCAGGCCATCGTCGACCGTGACCATCTCGGCCATCGGCTCGCCGGGGCGGACGACGTGGCCGATCGAGTGCACCTTCAGGCCCTGGACGACACCATCCTGCGGGGCGCGGACGTCGACGCGGCTCAGCACGTCCTGCGCCACCTGGATCTTCTCGCGCAGATCGGTGAGCTTGCCGCGCACGTCGCCGAGCTGCTGAGCGGCCTCCTGCACTTGGGTCTGCAGCGTGTTGCGGATCGAGACTTCGTTTTCGGCGATGGTCTGCTGGCTGCGGCGGATGTCGTTGCGGATGAGGCCGAGTTCGCCTTCCTGGCGCAGTAGCTCGCGCTCCTTGTCGGAGAACCGGTTCTTGGCGAAATAGCCGGCAGCCACCGTCGGGCGAAGGCGGTTCAGCTCCTCGCGCATGCTGGAGACCCACCCGCGCAAAGCCGCCTCTCTCTCCTGCTTACCGGCGATGTCGCTCTTCGTCTGATCGATGCGGCGCTTGAAGATGTCGACCTGGCCATCGAGCATCCGCTTCCTCTCGGCGAACTGCTTCTCCTGATCATAGATCGTGGAGGCGACATCCGCGAGGTGGCGGACGGCCTGGAGCTGTTCGGGATACTCGATGCGGGTTTTCAGGTCGCGCTCGGCGAGCAGGCGCGCCTCCTGGGCGAGAGCGCCGTTCAGCTGCTTGCGCAGAACCTCGGCGGTGGATTGGGCCTGCAACGGTTGCAGCTTGAACAGCATCTGTCCTCCGCGCACCCGCTGGTTCTCGACGACCAGGATTTACTGCACGATGCCGCCTTCCAGATGCTGGATCGGCTTTTTGTCGGACGTGACGGCGACGGTTGCCGACGCCACGGCGGCACTGTCGAGCGGCGCAGTTGCCGCCCACAGGCCGAAGCCGCCGAAGGAGACGAGAATGGCGATGTAGCCCATGCGGGCGATGCTGCGGAAATCCGTCAGCTTCGTCGTGGCGCCGAGGGCGCGCGTCTCGTTGATTGCTGGCAATGAGATGTCGGTCATCGAGGCAGCCTCCGCGCCGATCGAATTCGGCAGTTGGGAGGCACCATGCCGAGAACGGCTCAATGCCGCTGTCCCGGCCGGAACAGTTCACAGCTCCGAGCGTCAGCGCGGCCGGTCGCGCTTGGCCATCAACTCGTCGATCGCCGCCTTCTGCTCGGCGCTCGATTTCGGCTTCACGCCGCCCTCCGGCACCTCCGACTTGGTCTTCAGATCCGGGAGTGGGGTGTTCACATTGGTGCCGCAACCCGGCAGCGCGGCCGTTATTGCCAGTGCGGCGGCGAGAATGGCCGACAGGAAGGCTTTCGCCTCTAGCTTGGCGCGGCCGGGCGTGACCGGTTCCACGGGGCCGACCTGGCGGGGGATATTTGCAGATCGGCTCACGCGTGCGTCCATTGTAGGCTTTGACCGGATTGCTGCGGTGCAATACTCATGATTCTGGAGAATCTCCTGCCGCGCCGGGGTTAACCTTCGAGTCGAGCTGTGCGTAGCCTGTTATGTCGTCGAATTGTGGCGGAGCGACGTTCAGGTTACCAATCAGGACTCGTTGCTCCGCGCCTGCCGCGTCGGTGCGGCGGCGCAGAAATGTTCACACCGTAGTGGCAGAGTGAGACTTCAACGAGCCA
>CAMDMH010000288.1 GCA_945901835.1 Devosia equisanguinis
GACTGTGTTCGAAGCCGAGTGCGGACGCGGCACCTACGTACGCGCACTCGCCCGCGACATCGGCCGCGATCTCGGCTGCTTTGGCCACGTCATCGAACTGCGACGCACGCGCGTGGGGCCGTTCCACGAAGACGACAGCATCACGCTGGAAGAACTCGACGAAGCAGCCCGCCTCGACGACGGCGGCGCCGCCCTCGCAGACGCTCTCCTCGGCGTCGAGGCCGCACTGGCCGACCTCACCCAGATCAGTGTCAGCCAGGACGACGCGTCCCGCATCATGCGGGGACAGTCGATCCTCATCCGCGGCCGCGACGCCCCCGTAATGGGCGGCGAAGCCTACGCCGTCTCCCGCGGGCAGCCCCTCGCCATCGGCGTCCTGGAACAAGGCGAATTCCGCCCCATCCGCGTGTTCAACTTCGGTTGAGGGCTAACGTTGTAGGTCAGCGCCACCGCGCGCGGAAACGTTGACGCACCTCACACAAGTCGCGTACTCCCGGGATATGCAATGGAGCGACGAGGGCCTGATCCTATCGGTCCGCCCGCACGGCGAGACGGCGGCGATCGTCGAGGTGCTGACTGCGCGCCACGGCCGCCACGCGGGACTCGTGTACGGCGGCCGGTCGCGGCGGCTGCGCCCGGTCCTGCAGACCGGCAATCACGTCGACGTCACATGGAAGGCCCGGCTAGCCGATCAGCTCGGGCACATCGCGGTAGAGTTGCGGCGGGGTTATGCCGCCGAAGCTATGAGCGACGCCAAGGCGCTGGCGGGGTTGTCGACGATCGCCACGATGGCCCGGCTGCTGGCCGAACGTGATCCCGCGCCGAACTTCTATGAGATCACGATGTTCGTTCTGTCGTTCATCGACGATCCCAGCGTCTGGCCGGCGCTCTATGCGCGCTGGGAGCTTTCGCTGCTGGACGAGTTGGGGCTGGGCCTCGACCTCGCGCAATGTGCCTCGACCGGGTCCAACGACAACCTGATCTACGTTTCGCCGCGCTCGGGCCGGGCTGTATCGGCCTCGGCCGGGGAGCCTTACCGCGACAAGCTGCTGCGCCTGCCCGCCTTCATCCGCGATGGCAACGCTGCGGGGGGCGTCAACGCGCAAGATCTCAAAGATGCGTTCGCCCTTGCGGGCCATTTTCTGGAAGCCCGCGTGCTGACGCCAGCGGGCGAGCCCCTACCCGACGTCCGCGCCCGCATGATCGACCTCGTGACGCGCGAAGCAGACCGGCCGCGGCAATAACGCCTGCGGGAAGTCCAAACCTTCCAACGCAAGCTGGCACGCGCTAGGCTTTGCAGAGCCGAAGCCAGCCCCGTGACATCCCCAGTGACCCTTCACACCCTCGTGAAATCCTCGATAGCGACTGCATGGATGGCAACCGTCGCCATGGCGGCCATGTTCGCGATCGGCGTGCCGGTGAGCCAAGCGCAACGCGCGTTCGAGACCGACGGCGCTGTCGGTCTCGAACCCAAGGCGCTCGTCACTGCGCGGCGGCATATGATCGTCACGGCAAATCCGCATGCGACGGAGGCGGGGCTCGCGGTGTTGCGCGCTGGCGGCAGCGCTACGGATGCCGCGATCGCGGCCCAACTCGTGCTGAACCTCGTGGAGCCGCAGTCTTCGGGCATAGGCGGCGGCGGCTTTCTCGTGCACTGGAATGCCTCGGCCAAGCGTTTCAATAGTTATGATGGCCGCGAGACCGCGCCGCGCCAGATCCAGCCCAACGTGTTCCTGATGCCTGACGGCAGGCCGCGCGGCTTCTGGGAGGTCGTGAATTCGGGCGAAAGCGTAGGCGTACCCGGTCTCGTCGCGATGCTTGCCCGCGCGCACGCCGCGCACGGAAAGATCCCTTGGCGGGAGCTTTTTCAGCCGGCCATCGAACTCGCCGAGAGCGGCTTTGCGGTCTCGAAGCGGCTCAATGGACTGCTGGCCGAGCGCGGCGTGGAACACTTCTCGACGACAGCACGCAGCTACTTCTTCGACGAGACCCGCAAGCCGCGCGCCGTCGGCGAGAACCTCGCCAATCCCGCCTATGCCAAGGTGTTGCGGCGGATCGCGGAAGAGGGTCCGGTCGCGCTGCACAAAGGCGCGGTGGCGCAGAGTATCGTCGACGCCGTACGATCGGGTGGACACGGGCGGCCTGGAACGCTCTCGCCCGACGACCTCGCGGAATACGCTGCCATCGAACGGCCCGTGGTGTGTGGCGCCTACCGCCGCTACCGGATCTGCGGAATGGGCCCGCCTTCCTCGGGTGGGCTTGCGACCGTCATGACACTTGGCCTCCTCGCCCCCCACGGCCTCGGCGTCACGCCGATGCAACCGGCTGCGATTCATCTGATTGCCCAGGCGCAGCGGCTTGCCTATGCGGACCGGGACCGCTGGGTTGCAGATCCCGATCGCGTGAAGGTGCCGGCCGGACTCACCGCGCCTGAATATCTCAGCGGGCGCGGCCGGCTGATCGTCCAGGGCAAGGCGCCGGGTCGCGCTGAACCGGGGCTGCCGCCGGGCAGTTCGGAGAAACGCGCGGGCAGCGATGCGACCACAGAGATCGCGGGAACGACGCATCTCTCCGTCGTCGACGCCGCGGGCAACGCCGTGGCTTTGACGAGCACGATCGAAGCGGGTTTCGGCTCGGGATTGATGGCCGAGGGCTTCCTGCTCAACAACCAGCTCACGGACTTCTCGTTCCGGACGCACGACGCCGACGGCCGCCCCATCGCCAACGCCCCCGAACCCGGCAAGCGACCGCGCAGCTCGATGGCGCCGACCATCGTTCTCGATCCGAGTGGACGATTGTTCGCGGTGCTGGGATCGCCCGGCGGAAGTCGCATTCCCCTTTACGTGATGAAGTCGTTGATCGGTCTCATCGACTGGAAGCTCGACGCGCAGTCGGCAGCCGACCTGCCGAATTTCGGCAGCCGCAATGGCCCTCTAGAGATCGAGAAGGACCTCGGCGGTGCTCTATTGCCGTTGCAGATGAAGGCCCTCGGACACGAGGTTCGCCAGGATCAGATGACCTCGGGCACGCATATCATCGTCGTCAGGCCGGGGCGTCGCCTCGAAGGCGGCGCCGATCCCCGTCGCGAAGGCGTGGCGCTCGGCGATTGAGCGAATTGGGATGTTCTGAATGGCAGCCAGACTCAACATCGATGTCGCCGGCGCTGGCATATTCGGGCTGTGGCAAGCTCTCACGCTCGCACGCGCCGGCCATCGCGTGAGGCTGTTCGAGGCGTCGGCGGAGCCGTTCGCGAACGCCCAGAGCCGCTTTGCCGGCGCGATGCTCGCGCCCTGGTGCGAAGCCGAAGCCGCCCCGCCGATCGTGCGCGACGCTGGTATCGCTTGCCTGGATATGTGGCTCGAGGCGTTCCCCGGCATCATCAAGGCCGGCACGCTCGTCGTCGCGCAGGCACGCGACCTGTCCGAGCTGAAACGGTTCGCGCGGCTGGCGCCAGGGCACGAGCTGGTCGACGGTCCAGGGATCGACGCCCTCGAACCCGATCTCGCCGGCCGCTTCCAGTCAGGTCTCTTGTTCGCCCGAGAAGCCCACATGCGGACGCCGGCGGCCCTGGCGGCGTTGCTGGCATCGGCAAAGCAGGCCGGCGCGGAGGTGCGGCTGGGCGAAATCTGGACACACAATCCAAGCGCCGACTTCACGGTCGATTGTCGTGGGCTCGGGGCGCGCGAAGCGCTGCCCACCCTGCGCGGCGTACGCGGCGAACGCCTGCTGGTCAGAGCGTGGGACGTCGCATTGAAACGGCCCGTGCGGCTGCTGCATCCCCGCTTTCCCCTCTACATCGTGCCATGGGGCGACGGCCTGCATCTCGTCGGCGCGACAGTTCTGGAAAGCGAAGACCCGAGCCCGATGACCGTCCGCTCCGCTCTGGAACTGCTCGGCATGGCTTATGCGCTGACGCCCGCATTCGGCGAGGCCGAAATCCTGGAGACGTCCGCCGGTGTCCGCCCGGCATTTCCCGACAACGTGCCGCGTGTCGTGGTGCAGGGCCGCACGATCCACGTCAACGGCGCGCACCGGCACGGATTCCTGCTGGGACCGGCGATGGCGCGCATCGTCGCCGATGTCGTGGCGAAGGGCCGAAGCGACTGGGAATACGCCGCGGGCTTGATGGGCTGAACCTCGACCGCGGTATCAAAAACCCTTCCATTCAGGAGGGCGCTTCTCGACGAACGCGGAAATCCCTTCGGCGGCGTCGCGGGCGAGCAGGTTCTCCACCATGACCCGGGCGGCCAGCGCATAGGCTTCGTCCACCGGCAGATGGGCCTGATCGTAGAACGTGCGCTTGCCGATCGACACGGTCAGCGGCGACTTTGCCGCGATCTGCCCGGCGAGCGACAGTGCCACGCCACGCGCTTCGGCTCGTGGCGCGACGCGGTTTACGAGCCCCCATTCGGCGGCCCGCTCCGCGTCGATCATTTCGCCCAGAAGCAGCATTTCCATGGCCCGCTTGCGAGGTACGTTGCGGGTCAGCGCCACCATCGGCGTCGAGCAGAACAGACCGATGTTGACGCCGGGCGTGCAGAACAGGGCGTCGTCCGACGCCACCGCGAGATCGCAGGTGGCGACCAGTTGACAACCGGCGGCCGTCGCGGTCGCCTCGACGAGCGCGATCACCGGCTGCGGGCACGCCATGATCGTCTGCATCATCCGCGCGCAAGACTGCATCGATTGCTCGAAGAACGCCCGTCCACGGTCGGGATCCGCGCGATGAGCGGTGATTTCCTTGAGGTCGTGGCCAGCAGAGAACGCCGGACCTCGAGCCGACAGCACGATCACCTTGATCTCGCGATCTGCCGACAACTGCTCGAACGAACTTCGCAGCGCCTCGAGCGCTTCAAGCGACAGACTGTTGCGCTGCGCCGGGCGATCGAGGATCACCTCGGCGACACCAGTGGGCTCGGCCAACTTCGTCACCCGAACCGGGCCGGCCAGCGCCGATGGTTCTCCCATGGGAACAGCCCGCTCCTACTTCAGGGCCTCGTCGATGGCCTTGGCGTGCTTCTTCACGACGTCGATGTTCTCCTTGAACTTCAAGGGTTGCATCTCCTTCAGAGCGTCGCTCATCTCTTCGAGCTGAACCTTCCGGTCCGCATCAGAGAGCGCCTTGTCGGCCTTGATCGCCTCGATGTCCTTCTTGATCAGCTCGATCGGATCGGAATACTCGCCGTTGTCCGGATCGATGCCGGCCAGCACCATCATGATGTTCGCCCGGATCTCCTCGAAGTCGGCGAAATCCTTGAAACCGTTCTTCTTGCCGATCTCGTCGAGCTCCTTCTGGAGCTTTTCGTCGATCGTGTCCCCGGCAGCT
>CAMDMH010000289.1 GCA_945901835.1 Devosia equisanguinis
TCGCTGTTGGCGCCGACGTTGCCGATATGGGGGAAGGTGAAGGTCACGATCTGCGCGGCATACGACGGGTCGCTCAGCACCTCCTGGTAGCCGGTGATGGCCGTATTGAAACAAACCTCGCCGACAGCCGAGCCGACAGCGCCGAGGCCCTCGCCTTCGATAACCGTACCGTCTGCAAGAACGAGGCGCGCCGTGGTCGCACTCGTACTCCAGTCCAGAGGGACAGGGCGCGTCGTGATCGTCGTGCTCATGGGGGCTCCGCTGGCAGGCGCCGCAGGTGTCGATTCGCCGGGCTGTTAGTGGTTGCGGCGGAACTGCTCTGGATTCAAAATTCTAGAGCATCTTTATCCGACCAGCGAATCGCGAACGAGAGTCCGTCTGGTCGGATGATGCTCTAGGGGGGAGGGCCGCACCCGTCAACCGCAGGGCCATTGGCGACGGCCTACTAGCTGTAGAGGGAAAGCGCGTCACCAGCGGGGATGAACGCGAATGAGCCCCGGCCACTGACGGCTCGGGGCTCGGGGCTCGAGGTCAACCGCCGCACGTTCGCGTCACCTGCTTCAAGGGCAGGGGTGGCGATAGCCGTCGTAACCGAGGTATGTGCCGCTTGCCGGGTCGTACGAGCGGAACCTTCGGGCGCAGTAGCCGTCACTGTTGCCGTACGACTGGTATGCCGGTGCTGCGTAGTAACGAGTGGTCGGATAGTACGAGTAGGAGCGGTCATAGTACGGCGCTGCCAGGACGCTTCCGAGCAGCGCGCTGCCCAGGATGCCGGCACCGATGCCCAGCCCGATCCCTCTTCCACCGCGCCGGCCAGCGCCACGGAAACCACCTCCGCGCCATCCGCCACCGCGCCACTGCACTTCTTGCACGAGCGCGTTGCCGGTCGCAGCGTAAGGCGACGATCCCGCAGTGGAATTTACGGATGCATAGGGGGCGGCGCTCGCTTGCACGCCGGAAAGTGCGAGCGCGGCAGCTGCCAGCACCGCGGCAAAACGCTTACTTGATGGGCTCATGAGTTACGTTCCTCTCGAATGACTGTGAGAGGTGAACGAACATCTCGGGCCAAAGTTGCATCGACGGGCGCATTACGACTTCGCCGTCCAGCTTCGCGCAGAGAGCCCGATGCGCTGTGCGAACCGCTCGAGGGCCACGTCATCAGGCGATGATTCCGCGAGCCGCGCCAGCACTGCGGCGGCATCGTGTGGGCTCTCAGTCGCAAGCGCCGCAGCAGCAAGATAAGCCTTCCGGTCGGCAGGCGACATCGTATCGGGCCAGATATCGCAAACTTGCATCGGCTCGCTCCGGCCTCGAACCTCCAGCTTGCCCAGTGGCCGCAGGATACTCCGATCAGTCAGCAGCGCGGCCGTGCCCGGTCCGATGCAGATCGCGCTGCCCAGATCCTTGTTGGCGGCCTCGAGCCGGGCCGCAGTGTTCATCGCATTGCCATACGCGGTGTAGTCGAGACGCGTTCCTCCGCCGACGTCGCCGACGATGACCGGACCGGTCTCCACCCCGACGCGGGTGCGCCCGAAGCCCAGCGCGCGAGGCTCGGGTTCCTCTGCGAACCGTTCAGAGAAAACGCGAATGGCGCAGGCACAGTCGACGGCCTTGTCCGCATGTCCGTCCAAGTCGAGTGGCGCATTGAAGAGACCGTGGAATCCGTCACCAACGATCTTTTCGACCATGCCGCCGTGCGCCACGATAATCGCGCTCATCTCGTCGAGATACCGGTCCAGCACACGAATCAACATCGTCGGATCGGACCGTTCCGTCATCGCGGTGAAACCCTCGACATCCGTGAACAGGATCGACGCCACCCGCGTCTCGCCGGCGAGCTTCAGAAGGCTAGGGTCCTGCGCGATGCGCGTCACGAGCTCGGGCGCCAGGTGCTGCTCGAAGCGACGCCGCAGCACTGCCTCGCGCCGCCGGCTATCGGCAGCGACCGTCAGGCCGGACAGACCGAAACACGCGAGCACCGTCAAAGGGGCGGCGATCGGATCGAGCAACACCTGCCAGCCGCGCAGTGCCAATGCGACGCTCAGCCACCAGCCCACAGCCGTCGCCAACGCCACGAGCCCCGCCAGCAGCAGCGGCAACCGGAATGCCGCCGCCCATCCGATGCCAGCCGCCACCAGGATCGCCACGACCTCGTAGCCCTCGATCGACCAAGGCCGGCGCGGATGCACCCCCGTCAGCAATTGCGCCACGGCGCTGGCCTGTCGCTGAACCGACGGCACGAGTTCGCCGCCACTCGCCAGCCGCAAACCACCAAGCTCGGGCGCCGAACTGCCGAGCAACACGACCTTACCCGCGAGAAAGGTCTGCGAAGCCCTGGAGGCGATATCGGCTGCAGAGATCGTCCGCCGCGCCATGACGGCGCCCTGTGGAGGCATCAGCCGAAGCGTGGCATCGGCGGGAATGGGAACGCTCAATTTGCCCCAGCGCAAAACGTTGCCGCGGGCCAATACATAGGCCGAGGCCTGGCTGGCGACACGCGCCGTCTCGAGCGCCAGCCCGGGCCGCAACCGCCCGCCTGCCAGCATGAGCAGCGGCACCCGCCTGATGCGGCCATCGGCGTCTCCGGCAAGGGACAGCACACCCAAGCCCGCGCCCGCCCCGGCAACGCCCTTGGGTGGCCCGGAAACGCCCAGCGCCTCCCAGATCCCGGGCATGTCGCTCTGGCCCTGGATCAGGATCGGCACGGTCGCCAGTTGCTCCGTGGGCCGGTCGGGATCGAGCGCCAGCCCCTGCACGACAGGCTTCGATCTGATCGCAGCAGCCAGCACCGCATCGCCGTCGGGGAGGCCAGCCGCCAAGTCCCTCACCGCGCCGGAGCCCGTCATGTCAGCGAGGCGACGGGCCAGCGCTGCGGGAGAACGCTCGTCCGCTCCGTCGATCAGGATATCCAGTCCTACGGCTTGCGGGCCCGCGGCGAGTACATCCGTCACGAGGCTCGCCAGTTGCTCGCGGCTCCACGGCCATTGGCCCAGGCGCTCGAGACTGGCGCGGTCGATATCCACGACCACCACCGGGGCCGACGCGGCAGGGTTCGGGATCCGCCCGAGAATTGCATCGAACGTGCGTTCCCGCAGGGCCTCGTAGGCGCCCAGGGTCTGTGTCACGATCAACAGCAGCAGCGCGAGCAGGGCGCAGCCAGCTGCAGATCTCGCCTTGGGCCCGCCGTGCAAGATTTTCCCGAACAACCCGCCGTATCCCGTAAATCGAGGTGACCGACCTCGATTGTTTCTATCGTAGTGGGCTTGTCCATGAATATTGCGACATGAGGTGCCCGCCGGCACACCTTCTCGGCGCCGGCACCACTATGTTGCACAGCGCGTGCCCGCTGTCCGAAGGCTCCCACTAACCCCCCACTCAGTCCGAGGGGGACGGACCAAAGGGAAGCAGGCAAAGTGAAAAAGGTAGAGTAGCGTCACCAAATCAAGTCCGACCGAAAGATGCAGATGCCATTCGATCGCCGCGACGTTCTGAAGACCGCACTTGGCTTGGCTGCCGCGGGTCTTGCCGCGCCCAGCTTCGCCCAGCCCCGTGCCGCGCCCATCGGCACCATCGCTGAAATCCGCGGCGAAGGCTTCGCAGAGCGCGACGGCGAGCGCCGCAAACTCACAGCCAAGGGCGACGTCTTCGTCGGCGATCTGTTGTCGACCGGCAGCAACGCGCTGATCGTGATGAAGCTCGGCGCGTCGACGACCATAAAGCTCGGAGCCGACAGCCGGTTGAAGGTGGACCGCTATCTGGCCGAAACCGGCGGCGAATTCGACATCCAGGCAGGCCACATGATGTTCGAACGCACTGGCAAACCCGCGACGCAGGGCATCTCCTTGAAGAGCGTCTATGGCCTCCTCGCTGTTCGCGGCACGCGCTTTTACGCCGGCCCCAACCGCGGCGAGTTCGCGCTTCTCGTCGGCGAAGGCCGTGTCGAGGTCGTGGCCGGAGGACGCACGGTGATGGTTCGGCCGCAGGAGGGCATCGACATCCACTCGCCCGGCGCGCCGCCGACCACGCCCGCTCCATGGAATCAGCCGCGCATCCGCGAAATGCTCGCCAAGTTCAGGTGACGCACCGGAGTGCTGCTACTCCGCCGCACTGGCGCGGGCGGCGGCATCGCGGAGGCCGAGAATGCTGCGGGCGTTCTCACGGAACAGCTTGGCCTTGTCGGCCTCCGACAGACCGAGTTCGTCGATCAGTGCGAGGCACTGCGCGGGCTCCCAGCAGGGGTAGTCGGTGCCGTACATCACGCGATCGATGCCATAGTAGTCGATCGCGAACCGCATACCGGCCGAATGCGGTGATACGGTATCGGTATACATCTGCTTCAGGTAGTGGCTCACGGGCTTGGGCAGTTTCGCGGCCTTGGAGTTCTTGTCCATGCGGCCGGACTGGTACGGCAGCGCGCCGCCCGTATGCGACATGACGATCTTGAGGCCGGGCTGGCGCTCCATCAATCCCGACAGGACGAGGCGGGACGCAGCGACGCTGACCTCCATCACGCGACCGAGCGACAGGAACAGCGCGCCGTCGTAGCCATCGAGCATTTCGTTGAACAGCGCGTCGGTCGGATGCAGGAACACCGGCAGGCCGAGTTGGGCCACCCGCGCATAGAACGGCTCGAGCCGCTCCGCATCGATACGGCCGTCACGGCCGATGCTGCCGGGAAGGTTGACGCCCATCAGCCCGAGACGGCCGACGGCATCCTCCAGCACCTCCATCGCGATGCGCGTGTCCTGGAACGGAATCGCGGCACTCGCCCAGACGCGGCCGGGATAGCGACGCTGCGCCCACGCCATCTCCTCGTTCCACTGGATCGCGAGATCGCGCCCCTCCTCCGGAGGCAGCGCGGAGAAGTAGACCGAGAACGGACCGATCGAGCAGACCACATCCATCTGGTGGCCGAGCTTGTCCATCACCTCGAGTTGGCGGTCGAGATCGTACCACTCGGCCCACGAGTTCAGCGTGTAGTCGCCGCCGCCTTCGAGCCGCATCGTGTAGCCGCCCCGCGTGTTCGGCGCCGCGTTGGGGACCGACGTGCGCTTGCACAGCGTCTTGTGCACCGCGTGCGGCCACCAGTGGAAATGGCTGTCGATGATGTGCATGTGGGCCTCGGAACAAGCGATATCGAAACGAATACTATCGTGCTTCGGCCGTTCTCCAAATCGCCTTGCGAGGCAAGGGTTCAGTTTGGCACATGGTCTCCACAAACGCGCCGTCACCCCGGCGGAGGCCGGGGCCCAATGCTGCCGACAATTCGACGGAGTTTATGGACCAAGCACCCCCTGCATCGAGAAGCCTCCGCCCCCAG
>CAMDMH010000290.1 GCA_945901835.1 Devosia equisanguinis
AAGGGGGTGGGTCAAGAATGTGGGTGTTGTCGACCGAGTGAGCCCTTCTGCACCTACTGCCGGCGCGTGCGGGGGGGGGGGCAGAACCTGAATGGAAAATGGTCGGGCTGGCTCGACTCTTGGCTAGAGGGCTATCCTCAGCTGTACCTCGACCCTTCCCTACCCCGCCTTACGTGACCGCGCTTCGGACTCTTCGAGGCCGCGTGTCGCTTCCTCGCGCAGATCGGCCCATACCGTAGCGACGTAGCCGCCGAAGTCCGTACTGCCGACGACTTCAGACGTGCGCGGGCGAGGCAATGAGATATCGACCATCCGCTTCAGCCGGCCCGGTCTATAGGTCATCACCAGCACGCGGTCCGACAGCTGCACGGCTTCCGTGATGTTGTGAGTGATCAGCAGCGTCGTCTGTTTCAGCTCCTGCTGGATCTGCAGGATCTTGTCGCCGAGCAGCAGCCGCGTCTGCTCGTCGAGCGAGGCGAACGGCTCGTCCATCAGCAGGATCTTCGGCTCGAACGCGAGCGTACGCGCCAGCGACACGCGCTGCTTCATGCCGCCGGAAAGCTCAGCCGGATAGCGCTTCTCGAAGCCGTCCAGGCCCACCATCGCGATGAAGTGGCGCGCCTTCTCGTAGCGTTCCGCCTTGCCCATCTTCAGGATTTCGAGCGGGAACGCGACGTTGTCGAGCACCGTGCGCCAGGGGAACGTGCTCTCCTCCTGGAACACCATGCCGATGGCCGGATGCGGGCCGCGGATCTGCTCGCCCGCGACCGTAACCGTTCCCTCGTAGTTCCCCTGCAATCCGCCGATGATGTTGAAAAGCGTGGACTTGCCGCAGCCCGATGGCCCGATGACCGACAGGAACTCGCCCGGTTTCACCGCCATCGACACGTGATCGACTGCGATCAGGGGACCTTCCGACGTCGGAAAGTGCATCGATACGTCATCGACGACGAGCAACGGCTTGGCTTGCGACGGCGTTTCCATGCGGAGGAGGACTCTTTGAACGTGGAGTGGGTCCCGTTGTCTGTTCCGACTGTATGCCCGCGCCGGCCCCGCCGTCGACCGGCCGTGTGGGGTAGGCAAAATGCATTGGGGTCAGACCCGGCGGGTCTGACCCCAGCGCTATCGAGGCAATCGCCTCAGCGGTCCGACTGCTGCTTGATCGCGGCAGCATCGACGCGGGAGACCTGCTCGATGCGGACATCGACGAGCGCCACGCCGCCGGCCTCGACGACTTTCACCGCTTCCGCGATCATCGCCTCCATCTCTTCGAGCGTCTTCGCCTGACCGAACGCTTTCGCGCCCTGGCCTTCCGCCATCTTCATCAGATCGCACTCCGGATCGTTCATGAACTGGCCGATCCATTTGTTCTCGACCGGACGGTCGCGCATCAGCGCCACGCGCTCCTGATGCTCGACGTCGTTGTTGTAGGAGATGTTGTTTGCGATCACGAACAGCATGGGGATGCGATAGTGCACGGCCGTCCACAGCGCCGTCACGCCCATGAGGTAGTCGCCGTCGCCGCACACCGCGACTGGCATGCGCTTCGAGCCGATGTGCTTCAGCGCCAGCGCCGAACCGACCGCGATGCCCGGGCCGCCGCCGACGCCGCCACCGCCGTCGGAACCGAGATAGTCGAGCGGATGCTTCAGCGGCCACGTCGCGCCGTTCCACGACAGCGAGACGTGCAGCAGCGAAACTTCGCGTCCGCCGAGAGCTTTCCTGAGGCCGAGTGCCAGATGATCGGGACGCAGCGGCTCGCCCTTGGCCGGGGCCTTCAGTTCCGGCACCTTCGAGGGACCCGCAGCCCAGCTCTTGGTTTTGTTCGCCTTGGGCAACCGCGTCAGCAGATCGGCCACGACAGGCTCGGTCTCCGCGGGCATGAACAGATCGACCGCGGGGTGAACGTGGTGGTCCATGCTCCAGCCGTTGTGGATCGCGTGGTCGAGCGAGACCTGGATGACCTTGGCCTCGATCTGCTTGTCGCCGAGCGCCAGCTTGAACGTACCACCGAGGTCGACCCAGTCGAGCGACAGGATGACATCGGCCTTGGTGATCGCCTCCATCGCTTCCTTCACGGGACGCCCGCCGGGCGCGCCGCAATGCAGCGGATGGTCAGTCGGGAACGCCGCACCGATCTTGAGGTCAGTGATGACGGCGGCACCCAGCGCTTCGGCGAGCGCGATGCGGTCGGCCCAGCCCTTCTCGTCGCGGCGCACGCGGCCAGCCATGATCAGAGGGCGCTTCGCACCCTTTAGCAATGCCGCAGCTTCGTCGATGAGCGCGGCCGACGCACCTTGACGCATCGGCGAAACGTAGCGCTTGATATCGATGGGCGGCAGCGGCTCGTCCATCCGCATCTCTTGCATGCCGGCGTCGAGATTGATGTAGACGGGACCCTGCGGCCAGGTGTTGGAGATCCACGTTCCCCGCAGCATTGCTTCGCGGGCGGCACCAGGCGAGGCCGGCTCGTTGTCCCATTTGGTGTAGGGGCGGATCAGCGCGCCCTGGTCTTGCGCGGTGTGGATCCAGTCGATCCATGGCCGCCGCTTCATCGCATCGACCGGGCCAGTGGCGCCGATCACCACGCCCGGTGTGCGGTCGCACCACGCGTTGAAGAATGCCATCGTCGCGTGCATCAGGCCGACGTTGGAGTGCACGGCTGCCGCCATCGCGGTGTTGGTTACCTTGCCCCAGCCCTGCGTGATAGCGACCGCGTGTTCCTCGTGCAGGCACAGCAGCATCTGCGGCGCGCGGTTCTGCGTGAAGTTGACGAGGCTGTCGTGCAGGCCGCGGAAGCTCGCCCCCGGCGTCAGCGCGATGTAGGGGATGTCGAGCGCGGTCAGCGCATCGGCGACCACGTCGCTGCCGAACATCGCGTTGCTGCCCGACGGTGTCGGCTTCTCGATATCGGCGACCTTGCTCTCGGCGCCTTTGCTCGTCTTCTTCGCCATGCGTCTTCCACCCTGGAGTTGGTGTTGTTGAACGTCGTCTGGATCTGGGATCGAAGGGATCTTACGGGGAAACGTGGGAGTGCGCCAGACGTAGGTCGGGTAAAGGCCACTGGCCGCGACGCGATATTTTCCGGTATGCCGTTCATGTCGGGTCGCCCCCGGATCGCGTTACACGCGTCCGGCATTGATCCGACCTACGTGGAATGCGCTCCAGCACACGCGCGAAGCGAACGCATCGCCCCGCTCCTATTTGATCTTAATCTTCGCCTTCCAAAGGTCCCATGGCCGATGGATCTGGCCTTCGATGGTGGCCTCCGTGAGGAAAGCTTCTTCCTTCGACAGGAACTCGATCGGCCCGCCCGCCATCATCGCCTGCAACTGCAGCCGTGCGTTCATCTCCGTATAGACCGCGCGATAGGTCGCGACCTTCACGTCCTGGGCGACGACGACGTTGCCATGTCCCCGCATCAGCGCCATCGGCTTGTCGCCGAGCACGCGCGCGAGTTGCTCGCCGAAGATCGGCTCACGAATGAGAATGTCCGTCTGCCGGCCGCTCTCCTTCCGGATGTCGTACACGGGAACGCCACGGCCGAGAAAGCCGCTCATGTGATAGATCGGCTGCATCAGCGTCTTGGTCACGCCGAACGGCACCACCGACGGCGAGTGCGTATGGATGACCGAGTGCACGTCCGGCCGTGATTTGTAGATCTCGCCGTGGATGTAGCGTTCGAGGAATCCGCGCGGTGCGTTCGCGTCGACCGGCTCGCTGTCGAGATCGTACTCGACGATGTCGGCCGACGTGACGAGTTCCGGCGCGAGATTGCGCGAGAGCAGATAGCGTTTGGGATCGGCCGGATGCCGGATGCTCACATGACCGAACGCGTCGAGCACGCCGTGCTGCGCAAGAATGAGGCTCGACGCGACGAGATCCTCCATCTGCTCTCTGCTGATCGGACCTGCTGACTTCTTCGCTCCAGCCATCTCAATTTCCTCTCGATTTCTGAGTTCTGATTTCTGACTTCTGCGTTCCGTTTAAGCCTCGCCCCAAATGGCACGGGCGAGATCCACGACGAGGCGCAACTTCGCCTCCTGCTCGGCCTCGCTCAGCGGATTGCCCGTTTCGACGCTGGCGAAGCCGCACTGCGGGCTGACCGCCAGCCGCTCGATGTCCACGAAACGGCCTGCCTCATCGACGCGGGCCTTGAGGTCGTCGAGCTTCTCCAGCGTCCCGGCCTTGGTCGACACGAGCCCGAGAACGACTCGCTTTGGCTTCGGCACGGCCCGCAGCGGCTGGAAGTTGCCCGCGCGCGGAGAATCGTACTCGAGAAAATAGAACGGGATCTCGAGCGCATTGAACAGCCGCTCGGCGACGTCCTCGTAGCTGCCTTCAGCGTGCCACTGCCCACCACGATTTCCGCGGCACAAGTGCATGCCGATCGCCATGCCCTTCGGCGCGCGTCTTAGAATGCGGTTCGTCACGTCGACGTAGGTGTCGATCAGCCGGCTCCAGTCGTCGCCACGTGCGGCGAGGCTCGCCTGCACGTCCGGGTCACCAAACTTCGCGAACGCCGTCTCGTCGATCTGCACGTAGTGGCAACCCGACTTGTCGAGCGCGACGAGTTCCGCGACGAACGCCTCCACCGTGTCCGACCAGAATTGCTCCATGTCCGTGTAGGCGGATGCGAGCACGGCTGCGTTGCCGCCGCGGAAATGCAGCGCGCACGGCCCGGGGATCGTGATCTTCGACGTCAGCTTCGTGTTTGCCGCGACGAACGTGTGGTCCGCCGCGTTGATCGGATGCGACCACTTGATCCGGCTGCCGATGACGGCGACGGGCTGCGAGCCGCGATGACCGGCATTGCCGCCTTTGGCATCTTCGCCGCCGACGGTGTCGATGCGGATGTCGCCGAGCTGCCGGTAGAAATAGCTGTGATAAGAGCGCCGCCGGAATTCGCCGTCGGTCGCGAGCTTGAGGCCGACGCGTTCCTGCATCGCGAGCGCTTGCCTGATGGCGGCGTCCTCGGCCGCTGTGAGAGCTTCGCGGGTGGTCTCGCTGTGCTCGAACCGCACACGCTCGGCCAGCAGCGCCGCCGGGCGCAGGAGGCTGCCGATGTGGTCCGCACGAAATGGCGGCGTGGGCGTGGTCGGCATGGGATGTGGCGCCTGTGGATGATGTCGAAAAAAGTCTCGAGTTTCTTACGCGGCGATGCCGGTTCACGAAAGCCCAAATCGGGATGGGCCAACTGGGGGCGATATGGGGCGACGCATCTGGAATAGATGGGCCTCGTAGCGCTCGACCCAACCTGCACGGAAACCGCTCTAGCTTTTCCCTCGCCTTGACAGCGCGAAACCGCGACACCTACTG
>CAMDMH010000291.1 GCA_945901835.1 Devosia equisanguinis
GAGGGTCTGACACCACTGAGGAAAGGCCACTTACGAAATGACCGACATGCTCGACTTCAACGCCCAGCGACTGTTCCTCGACGCCCCCCTGTCCGAAGGCGGGACCGTGACCGTGGAGAGGGACCAGGCCAACTACCTGCTCAACGTCCTCAGGCTGAAAGCCGATGACGGCATCCTCGTGTTCAACGGCCGTGACGGCGAATGGCTGGCTCGTGTCGCGCCGAGCGGCAAGAAGCACTGCGCCCTCACCCTCGAACGCCAGACCCGCCCCCAGAAAGCCGGCCCCGACATCGACTACCTGTTCGCGCCCCTCAAACGCTCTCGTCTTGACTACATGGTACAGAAGGCGACCGAGCTCGGCGTCGCCCGTCTCCGCCCCGTCATCACCCGGCGCACCATCGCTGAGCGCGTCAACATCGAGCGCATGCGGGCGAACGCCATCGAGGCGGCCGAGCAATGCGGTATCCTGCGCATTCCCGAAGTGCTCGAACCCTTGAAGCTCGAACGCGCCCTCGCCGATTGGGACGCTACCCGCTGGCTCGTGTTCTGCGATGAGGCTGCACCGATCGCCAATCCCATCGAAGCCCTACGTTCCCTAGGTGTCAGACCCTCCGGGTCTGACACCATGCTCAACCTATCCGGCCTCGAGGTGTCAGCCCCCGCGGGTCTGACCCCATGGCTGCCACTCGCCGTCCTCATCGGCCCCGAAGGTGGCTTCGATTTAACCGAGCGCGAGATGCTGCTCCGCAAACCATTCACGATCGCCATCTCCCTCGGCCCCCGCATCATGCGCGCCGACACCGCCGCCGTTGCAGCCCTCGCCCTCGTCAACGCCATAGCAGGCGACTGGCGCTGAACCCCACTGTTCATGTAGCCTTCGCTAAATCCGGCACGACGAGAGGCGGAGGAACGAGCGCATGCCGTCGTATCGCTTTACATGTTTCGCCTGTAGTCTGCTCGTGGCGCTCATCCATCCCTTCGCGCTGCAAGCCCAGGAAACATTCCCCAATCGCGCCTTACGCATCCTCGTGCCCTACTCTGCCGGCGGCACCAGCGATGCCGCCGCGCGGCTGATCGCAGAACCGCTGAGCCGCCAACTCGGCCAGTCCGTCGTCGTCGAAAATCGTGGAGGCGCTGGTGGGCTTGTCGCCACCGAAGCCTTCTTCAAACTCCCGCAGGACGGCTACACCCTGCTTTTGACCGGCGCCGGCCCCACTGCCATCAGCCCGCCCACGAAACCCGTCACCTACAGCTTCGAACGCGACACCATTCCTCTCGGCTCGATCTGGCGCTCCCCCCAACTTCTCGCCATCGGCCCCAAGGTCCCATTCACCTCGATGGCTGGCCTGGTCGCCTACGCCAAGGCCAATCCCGGCAAGCTCACCTTCGGATCAGCCGGAGTCGGAGCGCTGACGCACTTGTCGATCGAACTGCTCAAACGCACGGCAGGCATCGAAGTCACCCACGTCCCGCACCGCAGCACCGGCGGCACTTTGCCGGCTATCCTCGGCGGTCACATAGACGCGACGTTCGGCGACGTCTCGGTCCTCGCCCCGCAGGTCCGCGAAAAGACCATCGTCGCCCTCGCCATCGCGTCTCCCGCTCGCTCACCTCTGCTCCCCGAGCTCGTGACCATGACCGAAGGCGGCTTTCCGGGTGTCGAGGCGGAGAACTGGTTCGGCCTCGTCGTGTCGTCCGAAACCACACGCCCCAACGTCACGCGATTGCAACAGGCGATGCTCGACGCTCAGAAAGATCCGCACTACGCACAAAGCCTCGCGCGCCAGGGCGTCACCGCGGGCGCCCCCGGCCCCGAAGCCTTCGCACAACTCATCAGGGCCGAGATCGAGCGATGGAAGCCGATCGTCACCGCCCCCGGCGTCAAGATCGAATAGGAACACAAGCACCCATGGACGACATCAGAACCGCAGCAGCCATCGCATCGAAACCGCAATGGCGCGACCTGCGCGAATGGCTCGCCGTCGTCGAGAAGCACGGCGAGCTGCAGCGCATCACGGCCCCTGTCGATCCAGACGAGGAGCTGAGCGCCATCACCTTCATGGGATCGCGCGAAGTCCCCTCGCCCGCCTTCATGTTCGAGACCTTCACCGGCGCTGCCAGCGCCAATCCCTACGGCGCGCGCGTGCTCACCAACGCGCTCGGCTCCAGCCCCTCGCGCTACGCCATCGCCGTCGGCCTCGATCCGACACTTCCGATTCCTGCGCTCGTCGAAGCCACCCGCCACATTACCAAGCGCCGCATTCCGCCTGTTTACGTCGGCAACAACGACTCGCCCGTCGACGAGATCGTGCTCGAAGGCGACGACATCGACCTGACGAAACTCCCCGTCCCGAAGTTCTGGCCGCTCGACGGCGGCCCATTCATCGGCACCGGCGGCCTAACCATCACGGCCGATCAGAACGGACGCCTCAACGTCGGCTGCTACCGCCTCCAATTGCATGGCCCCCGCCGCATCGGCCTCAATTTCGTGCCGGGCCGCCACGGCGAGCAGGACGTGCTCGCGCAGTGGGCGAAAGGCAAACCCGCCGAGGTCGTCTGCGCCTTCGGCATCGATCCCGTGCTGTTCATGGTCGCCGGCAATAAGTTCGGCCAGGGCGAATCCGAGCTCGACGCGGCCGGCGGCATGATGCAGGCCCCCATCGAACTGACCAGAGGGAGACACGTCAGCCTGCCCGTCCCCGCCCGCGCCGAGATCGTCATCGAGGGCACCGTGACCCAAGGCGACGTAGAAACCGAAGGCCCGCTCGGTGAATTCCACGGCTTCTACAGCGGCGGCTCGACGAAGAAGCCCGTCGTAGAAGTCAAGGCCGTTCGGATGCGCTCGAAGCCGATCATCACGGGCGCGCTGATGGCGACCTATCCGAGCTGCGAGAACGGCGCGTTCATGTCGATCGTGCGCTCCGCCCGCATCATGGACGACCTCGAGCGCATCGGAATTCCAGGCGTCGCATCGGTTTATTGTCACCCGGCCGCTGCTAGCGGACAGTGCATGGCGGTCGTCTCGCTGAAACAGATGTATCCCGGCCATTCCGGCCAGGCGCTTGCACTCACCGCGCAGTGCCCCTCCGCGACCTACTACACCAAGTGGATCATCGCGGTGGACGACGACGTCGATCCGACGAGCCTCGACGAAGTCTTCTGGTCTATGGCAACGCGCTGCAATCCGAGCGACGATCTCGACATCCTGCGCAACGCCATGTCGTTCCGCGCCGATCCGAGCCTCGCGCCGGAGGTCAAGCCCTTCGGCTCCAAGGTACTCGTCAACGCCTGTACGCCCTACAAGTACCTCGGCAAGCCACCGATCCGCACCGCGTTGCGCAAATCAGTCTACGATCGCGTCAAGGGGCGCTGGTTGGAACTCGGCATGCGCACCCGCACTCCCGAGCTGAATTCATTCTTCAAGGAATAGGGGCCACTTCCGCCATACATCAATCAACGTGTTCGCGGCCGTAGAAGAACTCGGGCCCGCTGCCGACGATCTTGTCGTCGATGGTCCCGATCACTTTCTCGTCCTTGCCCTCGTACTCCATCGAGCCGAGAACAAGACGGATCGACTCGAGCCGCGCGCGCCGTTGATCGTTCGCGAGCACCACACACCAAGGGCTCGTAGTCGTATGCGTGAAGCGGAACATCTCCTGCTGCGCGCGGGTGTAGTCATCCCACTTGGAGATCGCGATGAGATCGATGTCTGACAGCTTCCACTGCTTCATCGGATCGTGACGCCGTGAGTGGAACCGCTTGATCTGCATCTCCTGTCCAATGTCGAGATAGATCTTGATCAGGTGAATGCCATCACGCACCAGCATCGCCTCGAACTCCGGCGCCTCGCGCAGGAAATTGGCGACTTGATCCTGATCGGCGAAGCCCATGACCCGCTCGACGCCCGCGCGGTTGTACCAGGAGCGGTCGAACAGCGCGATCTCGCCGCGTGGCGGCATATGCGCGACATACCGCTGGAAATACCACTGCCCGCGCTCGCCATCTGTCGGCTTGGCGAGCGCGACCACCCGCGCCTGCCTGGGATTGAGATGCTCTGTGAAGCGCAGGATGCATCCGCCCTTGCCCGCCGAATCCCGCCCCTCGAACACCACGACGAGCCGGCTGCCGCTCTTCTTGACGTGGGATTGCATCTTCAGTAGCTCGATCTGCAGCTCGTACAGCTGTTTCTCGTACTTCTTACGCTTCAGCTTTTCATCGTAAGGATAGTCGCCAGAACCGAGCGCCGCTTTCTCGATCGACTTCGGCAGCTCCCGCTGCTCCAGGTCAAAATCCGGAAACGCCTTCGAGGGTACATCCCCCGCCTGTAGTGCGGACTTCTTGCTCACAGACATCCCTCGGACAGTTGGTCGGAACCGTCGGCCTCATGGCCGGCACGATCCGAATGTAGCCGCTATACGCCGAGACAGCATAGCCGCCGAACTTGCGATCGCGAAACCGGCATTGTCGGGCTCATGCACAAGCCGAGGCGTAAGAGGCTTCACGTCGCCATCGGCACGATCACAAGAACTTCGCCGGGATGTAGCATGGCATGGCGTCCTCCCAGCGACTGTCGGTGATCATGCGCTTGTCCGACCCGTCGGCATTCATCACCCAAATCTGCCCATATTGCTGGAACGTGTTGTCGTAGAGCGCAGCCTCGTCACGGAACCCGTAGGCCGATCCATTGTACAGGATGCGCCCGTCCCACGACCAGACCGCATGCCCATCACTCGAGCGGTGCGATGTGACGCGCAACAGATCAGTGCCGTCCGGCCGGATCGTGAACACATCGAAGTTCACGTCGTCGACTTTGCGCGTGAACACGATGCGCTGCCCGTTCGGCGACCAGCCCGGCAGATTGTCGTAGCCGGTGGTCAGCGTGCGCGTCTGCTTGGTCTCGATATCGAGAATGCGCAGCCCCTTCTCCTTTTCGCTGAACACGCGATAGACGATCTCCTTGCCGTCCGCCGAGCAACTCGGGAATCCCGAATGGATGCTGCCGTCGGTGAGTTGCTCGAGGCCGCTGCCGTCGCGGCGGATGCGCATTATGCTGGCCTTGTGCGTGGTGCGCTGGAAGAACCAATGGCCCACCCCGAACACCAGCCACTGACTGTCGTGCGACCATGCCGGCTGGAATGCGCCCGCGAGCCCACTAGTGTCCGGTTGACGGCGGCAAGCATAGCGTGGATGCGCCCGATTTATAAGGGTTGGTGAACTGTCTGGGCGTGGTGTCGATTTGAAGTGGCCCAAGGCATCCTTCCCCGGAATTTTCCGGGGAGGGAGCCATGAACACAGGC
>CAMDMH010000292.1 GCA_945901835.1 Devosia equisanguinis
GGAAAATTCCGGGGAAGGATGCCTTGGGCCACTTCAAATCGACACCACGCCCAGACAGTTCACCAACCCTTATAAATCGGGCGCATCCACGCTATGCTTGCCGCCGTCAACCGGACACTAGTGGTAGTACCCCCACTTCCACGCGAGCCCGAAGAATGCTGGCAGAAACAACCAGTCGAGGCGAGCATCCGCTCCGGCCTCTTCGCGCAGCGCAACAGATGCTGCGATCATCCCTGCCAGCGAAAGGCTCAAGACGGCTGATAGCGCGGTGCTCACCGGCATCACGAGCGTCAGCGGCAAGGCGAGCAGGTAGCCGGCGAGATAGGGTGTGCCGAGATTGATTTCGACGAGATCCGTCCACGCGGATGCCGACAGCAGCAGATCCCGGAGCATCACCACCTGGGCGGCATGCTGGGGCAAATCGACCATCGGCAGCCGCGGCGACAGCCAGAGGAGACCGACGAATCCCATCGCCGTTGCCCAGAAGACGGCGCGATTGTCAGCGATCGCGGCGAGACGATCGAGCGCGCGGTCGAGCCAACGCACCCTCACGTCGTCTCGCGACGCCCAAGCAACTCGCCCGCCGCTGGTTTCCACACTCATCGCGTCCCCGCAACGACCCGAGGCCGGACGCGAAGCTGCGAAAGCCGCCCGCGAACCAGCCCGATCTCCATCGGAGAACGCTAGTGCGAAACACTTCCTGGCGGCTTAACGCGGGGAGCACCGCCGGGAGAATTCGCGCCACGTTAAGACATTCATCACGAATGAACCTGCGCGCCGATCACTGAGATTTGATGCCGGCCTTCTCGATGATATCGGCGTGCATCTTGATCTCCGAGCGCACGAACGCGTCGAACGCGGCCATCTGCATCGGCATCGGTTCGGCGCCGAGGTTGTCGATACGCTTGATGACATCGGGGTTGGCCAGCGCCTTCAGCACGGCTGCGTGGATCTTCTCGGACACCGGCTTCGGTGTCTTCACCGGCGCGAACGCGCCAGCCCAGAAGATGTAGTCCGAACCCTTGACGCCGGCCTCCTGCAGCGTGGGCACGTTCGGGAACGCCTTGGCGCGTTTGGGCGTCGTCACGGCGAGTGCCGCCACCTTCTTGTCGGCAACGAGTTCGACCACCGAGACCACCGGCCCCGGGAACATGTCCAGCCGGTCTGCGATGATCTCGGTCATCGCTTCGGGCGTGCCGCGAAACGGTACGTGGGTCATCTTGATGCCCGTGACGAAGCCGAACTGCTCCGCGAACAACATGCCCGAAGTGCCGATGCCGGCCGAACCGTAGTTGATCGCGCCGGGATTGGCCTTTCCGTGCGCTATGAAATCGGCGAGCGATGCGTATTTCGTCCGCGTGGTCACCACGAACGGCTGAGCTGCGAGCGCGGAAATCGCGGTGAAATCCTCAGCGACATTGTAGGACAGTTTCGGAAAGGTCGTCGCGACCACGACGTGCGACGTCGAGTTGACGAGCAGCGTGTAGCCGTCGGGCTCGGCCTTCGCCACGGCAGCCGAGCCGATCGTGGTGCCGCCGCCGCCGCGGTTCTCGACGATCACGGACTGCCCGGTGTCGCGGCCGATCTGCTCGAAGACGGCGCGGCCGACGATGTCCGTAGCACTACCCGGCGTGAACGGGACGACGACTTTGATCTGCCTGGTCGGCCAGTCCTGCGCTTGTACGACGTTACCCGCGCACGAAACTAGCAGCGCTCCCGCTATTGCGATCGATCCGCAACGCACCATACGTTTCTCTCCCATTTCGTTCGTCACGACCCATCAGCTATGGCCGGGGCTTCGCGGCGAGACTATGCCGATTGCAGCCCAAGTGTACATATGGGTGGAGGCATTGAACGTAACGTGCGCGCTTGGCAGCGATGCCACATGACGGAATCCTCCCAAACACGTTGCGTCCCCGGACGAACGAATAGCGAGATCCGGGGCCTTCACACCTATGAGTGCGGGGGAAGATCCCGGCTCGCGGCTCGCGGCTCGCGGCTAGGCCGGGAACGCAAAAAGGAGAGACGTGGGCACCGAGCGATTGAGATAGCACTAAACTCGCCCCTCACTTCCCCCCGACCTCCACTCCGATCTCGCTGCCCTTGCCAGTGAGGCGATACACCTGCCCGCCCTTGGCTTGATAGGTCGACGTCACCGCCTTCGTCAGAATTCCGCCCACCTTCACGTCGATCGCGATCTCGGCTGGCGCGCAAACCGTATGCGTCACGATCTGTCGCGGCGCGATACGCGTCGTCTCGCCCGCTAGGCGATAAACGACTTCCCGCGCGGCGGAGTTCTCGATCTGGAAACTGTACTTCAGCGCGTCAGGCCGGCCGAACAACTGTACCGCGAAGTACTTCTCCTCGCGGCGAGCCTTGACGATCGCAACGCCCGTCTCGGTCGCGTGATCCATCAGCAGGTTCTTGCGATGGCCCGGCGAATTTTTCCACCCTTCGACCGTGGCCGTCGCCAACTTCAGCGTCTCGAAGCCGCGAGGGTCGCTGTGCCAGGCCAAGTTCTCCGCAGTCGCGCAGGGCGCATAGCCGGCTGCCTTGATGCGATCGACCGGGCGGCGGCCGTCGGCCTCGTGGGAGAACAGCGTCGACGAGGACAGGAAGGCCGCGAAATCACGCGCAGCCTTGGCCAATGGCGGTACCGCGCGCACGGCCTGCAGCTTGTTGGCCGCGCGAAACGCATTCGTCTGCTCGACGATGGCGATCTCGGCCTTGGGTATGTCGGGCATGACAGGCATAAGCGGCGCCTCTCACCCGACCAGCCGCCGCTCCCTCACTTCATGTCCCACCAGCAGAACCCGTTGGCAGTTCCCGTGCCGGCCATCGACCGGTAGCAGGGGACATAGTCGAACTCGTGCATCTGGGTGGCGTAGGGCTCGAGCACGCCCGCCAGCGAGATCCACGACTTCAATTCGGACGTTCCCGACTGCAGCTCGGCGAGCGGAATGGAGGTCAGGTAGTCCTTGTCCTTTTTCTTCAGTGCGGCCACGAACGTGCGATCGAAGTCCTCGTCGATCACGAAGTGGCTCATGCCGCCGGATGCGAACACCGCGACACGCTTGTCCGATGGCCAGCTCTCGATCGCTTTGCGTACGATCTCGCCGAACCGGTAGGCGCGCCGCGCGGTCGGCTGGTTGGGCGGATAGAACGTGTTCTGGTAGAGCGGCACGTTCGGCACGACCTTGTCGCGCATCACCTGACGGTAGATGTGGCCGAAGGCGTGGCTCGCGCCGTTGCGCGTCTTTTTCGGCCAGTCCTTGCACGCGGTCACGTCGAACTCGTTGTCCATCATCGTCTCGATGATGTGGAGGCCCAGCGCCGGCACGCCGTCATATTCGGTGTAGCTCGACACCGCATGGCCCATCTCTGCCTCGGCCACGCCGGGCGGCATCTTGGCGATGTCGGCTTTGTCTTGGGGATGGTGCGGAATCTTGTCGCCGTAGAACACCATGAACGCGGGATTGAGCGTATCGGTCTGGTAGATCTCGTTCTGGTCGTTGCCGAGAATGACGGCGATGTCGGGCTTCACCTCGTCCCACTTGTCCGCGAGCTTGTGCATCGCCGCATGGCAGCGGGCGTGATAGCCTTTCTGCGCCTCGAACGATGCGCGGGTCTCGAGACCTTCCTTCTTGCAGCGTAATTCCACCAGTTCGTCGAAGCTGTAGTCGCCGCCGCGAAACGGATGCCGTCGGCCCTTATCCGCGATTACCCGCAGGTGCCATTTTTCGACGTCGGTATGCAGCTGCGGGCCGTGCGTGGTGGCCATCGCCGTCACGATCTTCGCCATTCCGCTGGTCTCCTCGGGCAGTCGACAAGTCTGGGGCCGGGCAGATGCCCTGCCTGAACAAGGTTTCACCGCTACCACACTACCGGCACGATCGCAGGTCAAGTCTTGCACGAGTATGGCCGCGCGTCCCTTGGCGCGGTTGCGGAGCCGTGCCGCCGGGCTTAAATGGGTCTAAATTACCGCGAATCAGGTCATCCGATCTTGAGCGCATCGTGCTGCACGGGGGCCACAATGGACCGGATCAAGATCATCGGCGGGCAGCGGCTCGAGGGCACGATCCCGATTTCCGGTGCCAAGAACGCCGCGTTGCCGCTGATGATCGCGGCGCTGCTGACGTCCGAGCGCCTGACGCTCAAGAACATGCCGAACCTCGCCGATGTGGCGATCCTCGCGCGGATTTTGCGTAATCATGGCGTCGATCATTCGATCGAAGGCAAGCGCGCTCAGCCGGCTTCGCCGATGGGCGAGACCTATCATCTCACGGCCCGCGATATCGTCGACACGACGGCGCCCTACGAGATGGTCAGCCGCATGCGGGCCAGTTTCTGGGTTCTGGGGCCACTCGTCGCCCGCTGCGGCCAGGCGCGCGTCTCCATGCCCGGCGGATGCGCCATCGGCACGCGGCCGATCGACATGCACCTCGTCGCGATGAAGGCGCTCGGCGCGGAAATCGACATCGACGGCGGCTACATCGTCGCGCGCGCGCCAAAGGGCCTGCGCGGCGGCCGCATCGTCTTCTCGAACGTTTCCGTCGGCGCGACCCACGCCGCCCTGCTGGCGGCATCGCTGGCCCGCGGCGAGACCGTCATCGAGAACGCCGCCCGCGAGCCGGAGATCGGCGACGTCGCGTTGTGCCTCACGAAGATGGGCGCGACGATCGAAGGCATCGGATCGTCGACACTGCGCATCCAGGGCCGCGACCGCCTCGAGGGCGCGACCCATACGGTTCTGCCCGACCGTATCGAAACCGGAACATTCGCGATGGCGGTCGCTGCGACCGGCGGCGATGTCGTCCTGGAGGGAACCCGCCGCCACCTGCTGGACACCGCCTTGGATGCGCTCATCGCGACCGGCGCTGAAGTGACGGACACCGAAAACGGCATCCGCATCCGCCGCAACGGCCGGGGGATCGAGCCGCTGTCGATCGAAACCCAGCCGTTCCCCGGCTTCCCCACCGATCTCCAGGCGCAGTTCATGGCGCTGATGACGCGCGCCACCGGCACCAGCGTGATCCGCGAGACGATCTTCGAGAACCGCTTCATGCACGTTCAGGAGCTGGCTCGCCTCGGCGCGGAGATCCAGCTTCATGGCGACGCCGCCACCATCAAGGGCGTCAAGCGGCTGACCGGCGCCCAGGTCATGGCGACCGATCTGCGCGCATCCGTCTCGCTCGTGATCGCGGGTCTGATGGCCGACGGCGAGACGATGATAAACCGCGTCTACCATCTCGATCGCGGCTTCGAGCATCTGGAAGAAAAGCTGAC
>CAMDMH010000293.1 GCA_945901835.1 Devosia equisanguinis
AACCCTGGCGCGTCCGCATCCTCGCCTGCGATCCCTATTGCGAGATCGCACGCTTCACGTTGTCCGGCGTCGTGCGCTCCAACCTCGAGACGCTGCTGCGCGAGTCCGACGTGGTGAGCCTGCATTGCACGCTCAATGAATCCTCACGCAAACTGATCAACGCGAAAACACTGGCGATGATGAAGCCCACGGCCATCCTGCTCAATGCAGCGCGCGGCGACGTCGTCGACGAAGCAGCCCTGATCGACGCGCTCGAGAAAGGCACCATCGCCGGCGCCGCTCTCGACGTGTTCGAGAACGAGCCGCTCCCCGCATCCTCGCCGCTGCGCAAGCTTGGCCACAAGGTGCTGCTGTCCGCCCACATGGTCAGCGGCAACCGTGCCAGCGGGATCAAGCCGGGCGCGATCTGGGCCGCTCAGAACGTCGCCGCCGCTCTGCGCGGCGAGTTGCCCGAGAACATCGTCAACCCTGACGTCCTTCCCCGCTGGAAACAACGCTTCATCTCGAAGCTGATAATTGAGCAGGACGCGTGAGGCCCACTCTCACAACCCCAGCGCGGTCAGCCCGGGATAATCTGCCGGCCTGATCCCCAGCTGCCAGAGTAACTTGCGCTCCGACATCTTGATCGGCACGTCGTTGATGCTCGCCTCACGCCGACGCATCAGGCCGTGCTCGTCGAACTCCCATTGCTCGTTGCCGTGTGCGCGGAACCAGTTGCAGTTCTCGTCGCGGTACTCGTACGCAAAGCGCACCGCGATGCGATTGCCCGTGTACGCCCACACTTCCTTGATCAAGCGGTAGTCCTGTTCTCTCGCCCACTTGCGCGTCAGGAACTCGACGATCGCGTTCCGGCCGGAGAAGAACTCCGAGCGGTTCCGCCAGCAGCTGTCCTGCGTATAGGCCAGCGACACGCGCAGCGGCTCTCGCGTATTCCAGGCGTCCTCCGCCATGCGTGCTTTTTTGCGCGGCTGTGGACGCATTGAATGGCGGAAGCGGTGGCCGTTGCGTGGACATGGGGGCAGCCCCTGCGGATGTGAGCCCGCTCTCATGATGGCGGCAGTAGGTGGTTGGAGGTGTCAGACCCGGTGGGTCTGACACCGCCGATGCTCAGCTTTCCTTGAACCCATACTCGGGGATTCCCTGCTCGTTGCCGTAGTACTTGAACGGCAGGAACTTGCCCGACAGCGTCATCCGCACGCGATCACCCTTGGGATTGGGCTCGCGCTCGAACTCGATGTTGAAGTCGATCGCCGACATGATGCCGTCGCCGAATTCTTGCTCGATCAGCGCTTTCCATGCCGGACCGTTGACCATCACCATCTCGTAGAAGCGGTAGATCAGCGGATCGGTCGGCGGCATCGGCGTGCCCGTGCCGCGATACGGCTCCTCGTTCAGCATCCGCTCCTCGCTCTGCGACAAGCCGAACAGCTCGGCAGCCTTCTTGGCGAGCGGCTTCACGAGCTTCATCTGCCCGAGCAGCGCACCGATCACCAGTACGGGCGACATGCCGCCGATTTCGTCGGTGATGTGCTTCCACGTCCAGCCGCGGTCGCGCTTGATGTCGAGAATCTTTTCCGTCAGGTCTTCGCGCTTCATCTTGGGTCTATCTCCACTTGGGTTTGATGGGTTCGAGCGGACGGTTCCGCGCCGGAGGATTGGCGGCAGTGATCGATCGGAGGCTGCTTGCCTGGGCGGCGCCTTCGATACGCCGGCCCGCAACAAGGACTTGGCCGCCTGCGGTTTGACTGGTCGCGGCGCGTAGCGGCGCACCCACGGCGCGATCCGCTTGGGCCGATTCTTCGGTAACGGTCTCCACCGCATGGATCGTGGCTCTGGCTGTTGGACGGACGATTGGCGGATTCTTCGGATCGAACGGGGCGCCGGCTCCTCCCGCCATCTCGCGCGAGCGCGTGACGAGGAAGTCGATCAGGTGATTTCGCAGCGGATAGTAGTTCGCGAGCTTGTGCATGTTCGCGCGAGTGCGCTCGCGCGGCAGCGTATTCTCGACGATCTCCGCGATGCGCGCCTTCGGGCCGTTCGTCATCAGCAGGATCTTGTCGGCGAGCAGCATCGCCTCGTCGATGTCGTGCGTGATCATGAACGTGGTCTGCTTCGTCCGCCCGTGGATCGAAAGAACCTCGTCCTGCAAGCTGCCGCGCGTCAGCGCATCGAGAGCGCTGAACGGCTCGTCCATCAGCAGCACCTTCGGCTCGATCGACAACGCGTGGGCGATGCCGACGCGCTGCCGCATGCCGCCCGACAACTGCGCCGGCTTCTTGTGCATGGAATCCTTGAGATGCACGAGATCGAGATATTTCTCGACGTGCTCGCGCACCTTCTCCTTCGGCCAGTCGCGCCACCGCGAGGAAACCGCCAGCTCGATGTTCGACAAGGCGCTCATCCACGGCATCAGCGCATGGCCCTGGAAGATCACCGCACGGTCGAGACTGGGGCCCAGGATATGCTGGCCGTTGACGATGATGTGCCCCTCGCTCGGTTCATCGAGACCCGCGAGGATATTGAGGATCGTCGACTTGCCGCAGCCGGAGTGGCCGATCATGCAGACGAACTCACCCTCGGGCACGTCGAACCACACATCTTCGAAGACGGTGAGCGAGCCCTTGCCCTGCGGTTCCGGAAAACGGCGGGCAAGGCCCTGGACTGAGATGAAGGCGTTTGAAGTCATGCGACTTTCCCTCGAGCGCACAATCCCCCCTCCCCTTGATGGGGAGGGGCGGGGGTGGGGTGTCGAATCCGACGGAGCCAGACATCCTCCCCACCCCTATCCCCTCCCCACGAGAGGGAGGGGGACATGTCCGTCAATCCGCGTACGAAACCATCTGCTGCAGCTTCGCCATCGCCTGATCGAGGATCATGCCCACCAGCCCGATCAGCAGGATCGCGTTGATCACGTTGGTGATCGACAGGTTGTTCCACTCGTTCCAGAAGAAGTAGCCGATGCCGGTCCCCCCCACGAGCATCTCGGCCGCCACGATCACGAGCCACGCGATACCGATCGAGATCCGCATGCCCGCGAAGATCGTCGGCGCCGCCGCCGGCAAGATCACGCGCAATGCCGTGCGCATATTGCCGAGCTCCAGCGTCTTGGCGACGTTGAGCCAATCCTTCCGCACCGATGCGACGCCGAACGCCGTGTTGATGAGCATCGGCCACAGCGAGCAGATGAAGATGACGAAGATCGCGGAAAGCCCGGAATCCTTGATCGTGTAGAGCGCGAGCGGCATCCACGCGAGCGGCGATATCGGCTTCATCACCTGGATGAACGGATCGAGCGCCTTGTTCATCAGCGGCGACATGCCGATCAGAAACCCGACCGGCACGGCGACGATGACGGCGAGAAAATAGCCCAGCAGCACCCGCGCGATCGAATACGCTAGCTGAATGCCGACGCCCTTGTCGTTCGGCCCCTTGTCGTAGAACGGGTTCTTGATGTGCTCCCACAACGTCGCCCCGACCTCGAGCGGACCGGGCATCGCCGACTTGCCCTGACTCGCCGTTGCCCCGACGAGCTTGGCGTACTCCGGATCCATGTTCACAGCCGGCGCGCCGGAGCGCACCGCCAAGTGCCAGGCCATCAGAAACAGCGCAAGGAAGGTCGCGGACAGCAACGCTGCCCGAACCCCGAGTGAAACGTGCATCGGCTCAGGTCCTCTTGATCGCGAAGCTGGCGATGTAGTCTTCCGGCTTGTCGGGATCGAAAGGCTTGCCCATCACCGAGAACGTCTTGGTGGTCGTCGCAGGCGGCGTGAGTCCCGCTTCCTTCATCAGCTTGGCCGCATCTGTCGCCAGATAGACTTGGCGCGCGACGGCCTTGTAGTCGACGTCGCCCTTCAGTTGCCCCCAGCGCTTCATCTGGCTCATGATCCAGATCGCGAAGCTCTCCCACGGGAACGGATCGAAATCGATGCGGTTGGGCTCGCGCTTCACCCCGCCCAGGCCGTCCGCATAAGTGCCCGTCAGGATCTGCTCGAGCACCGTCTGCGGCTGGTTGAGATAGTTCGCCGGCGCGATCGCCGTCGCGATCTCCTTGCGGTTCTCGGTCTTCGACGCGAAAGCCGTCGCCTCGATGATCGCCTTCAGCAGCGCCCCGTAAGTATTCGGCATGGTCGTCACGAACTCGCGCGATGCCGCGAACGCGCAGCAGGGATGCCCGTCCCACAACTCCCGCGACAGGATGTGGATGAAGCCGACGCCGTCATAGACCGCGCGCTGGTTGAAGGGATCTGGACCGAGAAAGCCATCGATGGTGTCGGCGCGCAGGTTCGCCACCATCTCCGGCGGCGGCACCGAGCGGATCTGGATGTCCTTGTCGGGATCGAGACCGTGCTCCGCCACGTAGTAGCGCAGCAGATAATTGTGCATCGAGAAGTCGAACGGCACGCCGAACTTGAGGCCCTTCCAGGTCCTGGGATCGCGCTTGTCCTTGTGCTTGATGCTGAGCGTGATCGCCTGTCCGTTGATGTTCTCGACCGCCGGCATCGCATAGGGCAGCGGGTTCGACCCGATCCCCAGCGTGATCGCCAGCGGCATCGGCGACAGCATGTACGCCGCGTCGTATTCCTTGTTGATCGTCTTGTCGCGGATGACGGCCCACCCCGCCGTCTTGATGACCTCGACGTCGAGGCCCTGCTTCTTATAGAAGCCCATCGGCTCCGCCATGATGATCGGAGTAGCGCAGGTGATCGGAATGAAGCCGACCTTGAGCGCGGTCTTCTCGGGCTTGGCGCTCTGAGCCAGCACCTCGGTCGCCGTGCCGATGGGGAATAGCGACGACACCGCCGCCGCAACCGTGGAAGCCCCCACCGCCTTGATGATCACACGGCGGGAAGCAGCGTCCGGAAACAGCGCGCGCAGCACGGCTGCCTCGACGACCGGCGCCAGATCGGCTTCGGTGCCCGTCAGATCAGCGCGATGCTCGCCCTCGCTAGCATGATGACCACAACTGCAACCGCCGCGAATGGCACCCCGTGCCGGATCGATCGTCGCGTCGCTCATGTTGACCCCCTAGGTGGCGGGCAACACCTCCAAGGCGTTGCCGTGCGTTAACTGGTTGCAGAGAGCAACCTGCGTGCCAGAACCGAGGATCAGAATTATCCATATAAATATCAGATAGATAGAGCCTCTTGCAAAACGCCGAAAGGCGGATCGGTTGCGGGTGGTCGGCGACCGTCGGCGGGGCGCCTTGTCGTTGCTTGTTATGACATGACGCCCCTCACGCCGCAATTCACACACACCTCGACCGTCGGCGCCCCTCATTCCCTGATC
>CAMDMH010000294.1 GCA_945901835.1 Devosia equisanguinis
GGCGCGACGGCGACGAAGCCCACCGCAGCCAAGCGATCACAGCGGTCCGCCGTGAACGCGTCGAGCCCGCCGATATGGCACATCACGATGATGCCAGGGTGCGGCCCCGCGGCGGCCGGCGTCGCGACCAGCATGCGCATCGGACTTGCGTTGACCGTCACGGTCTCGGTGCGCGGCATAGCTCGCTTCCCTCGTCTACTTCGCGATCTTGTCTTGCGTCTTCTTATCGAAGTCGCTCGCGTCGTGCCGTTCGTGCAGTTGCTGCGCGGGATTGCCGACCGCACGATTGACCATGCGGCCGCGCTTCACGGTGGGGCGCTTGCCGATCTCCTCCGCCCAGCGGAGTACATGGACATATTCCCGCCCCTGCAGGAACTCGCCCGCGTCGTACTGCGCGCCCTGCGCGAGAGCGCCATACCAGGGCCAGATCGCCATGTCGGCGATCGAGTATTCGTCGCCCGCCATGTACGTGTTGTCGGCGAGATGGCGGTTGAGCACGTCGAGCTGACGCTTGGCTTCGAGCGCGAACCTGTTGATCGCGTATTCGATCTTGACCGGCGCATAGTGATAGAAGTGGCCGAAACCACCGCCGATATAGGGCGTGCTGCCCATCTGCCAGAACAACCAGTTGATCGCTTCGGTGCGCTTGTCCGGGTCGGCCGGCAGGAACGCCCCGAACTTCTCGGCGAGATAGAGCAGGATCGCGCCGGACTCGAACACGCGCCGCGGCTTCGCGCCGCTCCGATCCATCAGCGCGGGGATCTTCGAGTTCGGGTTCACGCCCACGAAGCCGCTGCCGAACTGGTCGCCCTTGCCGATGTCGATCATCCAAGCGTCGTACTCGGCGCCGTTGTGGCCCGCCGCGAGCAGCTCTTCGAGCATGATCGTCACCTTCACGCCATTCGGCGTGGCCCGCGAATAGAGCTGCAAGGGATGCTTGCCCACAGGCAGCTCCGCCTCGTGCGTCGGCCCCGCGATCGGCCGGTTGATGCTCGCGTAGCGCCATCCGCCCTCGCCGCTCGGTTGCTCCCATTTCCAGACTTTCGGCGGGGTGTAGGTTCCATCGCTGCTCATCGCAGTTCTCTCCTGATTACCGATCGTATTTGCTGAGGTGATGCAAGATTCTACGCGCGCGGTCCCTTGTCGCGAACGATCCACGGATGGTTGGCGCTGAACGCCGCCAACTCGTGACAGCGGTTGTTGATCTCGACGACGCGCTGGAACTGCTCGAACGGCGTCTCCGAATTCTGGCATCCCGCCACATGACCGGCGAGGCAGATGTCTGCAAGCCCAGGCGCATCGCCGAAACAGAACGGCGACTTCACATCGCGCTCGGCGAGCGTCTTCTCCATCGCCGCCAGCGCCAGCGTCTGCCAGTAGTTGTTCCACGAGGTCACGTCGGCAGGGCTCGCCTTGAATTGCTCGGCGAGACGCTTGCGCGCGCGCGGCACCACCAGCGAATTCGAGTCCGCGATCGCGATCAGCGAGAACGCGCGAACCTTGGCGCGCTGATAGGGATCGGCGGGCAGCAGCGGCGGTTGCGGGTGTATGTCGTTGAGATACTCGATGATGGCGAGCGACTGCGTCAGCACCCGCTGCCCGTCGATCAGAACGGGCACGGTGTGGTGCGGGTTGTGCTGCGCGACCGCTCCGGCGAACTGCTCGCCCTTCATCAGATCGACGAGGTGCTCGCGCCAGTCGATCCCCTTCAACGCCATCGCGATCCTGACGCGGTAGGCCGCCTGCGACCGCCAGTATCCGTAGAGCTCGAGCATGTCGGTGTCCTTGCAACCATCGATCTGGCGATGCTGCACCAGAACCTGTGCCGCGAGCAACCGGATCGGCAACTTTACTTCGACCCGGCGCCTTCGCCGACGATCACGAAAGGCGCCCAGTAGGAGGGCGGCATCCCCGCATCGATCATGTCGAGCATCGTGCGCCGGAACGCCTCGGCCCGGCCGATTGCCGGCTCGGCTGCGAGAGCCGCGAAGGTCTTCGTCGTCAGCCCGACGGCCGCTTCCGAATTGACCGCCCAGTGCGACACCAGAAGTCCGCGCGCGCCGGCATAGAAGAACGCACGCGCGAGCCCCGAGAGCGCCTCGGCGCCCGCCGACGTTCCCGATGCCGTGTTGCACGCCGACAGAACGACCCAGTCCGCCGCGAGATTGAGCGCAGTTACTTCCGAAGCCGTCAGCAATCCATCGTCGAGATCGCTCGGCATTTGCGGCGGTGTAAGCACGATTGCCGGTTCGTCGAGCCCGCTCAACTCGCCCGCGATCAGTCCATGCGTTGCGAAATGGATCACGCGATAGTCCTCGAGTCGCGCCTGCTTGAATCGCGTTTCGCTGGCGTCGCCACGCAACAGCAGTGCGTCGTTTGCAGCCCCCAGAACCTTGGCGATGATACGCAACTCTTGTGCGGTATCGGGGAGCGGCATGAGTTCGCGCAATGCCCGCAGATCGGCTTGGCCGTTGCGGAAAACTGCGTCCGGCCTGTTCGCGACGGACGACACCCCGCGTACCTGCGGCCGCGCCGTCGGCGGTCCCGTCAGCACGGGATCGCCGATGCCCAGAAGCGGCTTGGTGGCCGTGCTCGCGGGCGCCAGCCGTCGAAGCGCGGCGAGGGATTGCACCGACGGCAACACGCTCAGCGAATGCCGCCGGATGAGCCATGGCGCCGAACGCAACGCAGTCGCCGGGGTAGTGCCTGCGGTCGGCGGAGCCGTGACGAGAACCTGGAACGGCAGGCTCGATAGAGGCCCCGTCGGCACAACGATGAGATGCTTCTTGCCGGCGAGCACGGGCGCAACGGGCTCCAGCAGCAGACGGTAGAGCGCATGGGAGCGCGCGAGATCGAAGCCGCTGGAGACACGACCGGCAGCATCCGGCTGGCCCATCGCCGTCGGATCGAGGCCGCGCCTCAGCGCTGTGACGTAGTTCACCAGCGCGTCCGCGCTGACGTCGATTGCCGCCCATTTCGCACGCTCGCGCGAGATCGCCCAGACGAAACTTCTCTGTGGACCGACCAGGATGGTGACCAGTGCTTCATCGGTCTTGAGCAGCGCTTGCGTCTGCGCGACCGAGAGCGCGCCGGGCTCCGTCAGCGCGACATAGTCCGGAAACGACTTTACGATCGCCGCCTTCTCGCTGGCGGCGGTGGCCTCCAGCTTCTGGCTTTCGTCGAGCCTCGCCGTTCGGCGCGCGGTGAATTGCGCGTAACCCGGCAACTGCGCTTCGGCTGCCTGCAGGCGCTGGTTGATCGCCATGAGACTGCCGGCTCCTTTGGCGGCTGTGGCCGAAAGTTCGCCGAGTTCCCGCGTGATCGCTTCGCGTTCCCGGTCGCTGCCCTCGCAGCCAGAAGCCTTTTGTCCGGGCGGACAGCGTTTGAGGACGTCCTGCAATTGTTCGATCAGCGCCTTCTGGCGGGTAACTACCGGCGCGTTATCGCGGCCCTGTGCAATGCTGGCCGCACGGAACTCTTCCATAACCGCGCTATGCACCGGGTTCGCCCGCTGAACCGCACTCCACGCCGCCAGCGCCTTCATGTCCTCGTCGTGAAGCGCAAGGATGCGTTCGGACATATCCTGCAGGCGTCGAATCCGCCGGCCGAGATCAGTGCCCCCAGCGCCGATCCGGGTCGACATGCGGGCGAGTGCGGATGCAGCCGAAGTGGACCACGCCTGTTGGCTCGCAGCGAAACTCTCCTCCATCGTCGACTGGCGATTGCCGCCGGGACGCACCCCTGTCTCCCACGCCGCGTGCGCGAGCCCCGCGAACGCGGAGCGATTGCGCCGGATCTCGTCGTCGGTCACCGACTTGGCGATCGTCTGCCCGGGCCGCTGCGTCGTCAGCAGCCGCACGGCTTCGCGATAGTATCCGAGCGCCGCGGGAAAGTTCTGCAGCGCGAGGTTGACGGCGCCGAGGTCCGCCCTCGCACTCGCCGTGAACGAATGCTGGTTGCCGACGAGGTCGCTGCGGATCTTGAGAACGCGCTGGAAAAGGTCCTCGGCGTCTGCGGTTCTGCCCGACCGCAGCATCACGCCGGCCAGTTTGTCCAGCGCCTGCGCGGTGCCCGCGCTGTCGACGCCGTATACCTTGTCCCGGATAACAGCGGATTCCCGATAGTGCCGCGCCGCATCGTCGAGCCGGCCCGCGGCCTCCGCGATCAGCCCGACGGAATAGGTTTGGATCGCGGACCGCTCATGGTCGCGTCCGAACTGGGTGAGCGTGAGCGCAAGCGCCTTTTCCGCGAACTCGAGCGCCTCGGCATAGGCCCCCGCCTTGTAGAAATTCGCCGAGAGTTGCTGCACGGCTTTGAGTGCGTCGGACGGCTCTGTCATGGCAGGGAGAGGCTGCGCCGAGACGATCTGCGGCAAGCTGCCCGCGCAAGTCAGCGCTACGAAAGCCAAACCGGCCAACTTGCAGAGGACTCGCGCACGCATGTTTTCCCTCCGTCAGCCCGATGTGCGCCATTCTGCCCGGCACGATTCCGTACGTCGCCGCCAAATCAGCAACCAGATCAGCAACCCGACGTCATGTCGCCGGCGCGCGCGACGGGCCTGCCGTTGATGAATACGTTCGACGCGCCGCCCACCGTGACGCCGCCACAGCCGGTGCGGTCGCCGAGCGTGACGGCCGGCCGGCCGTTGATCGTCACATTGGGAGAACCTTCGACCAGGGCACTGCCGCGATCGTCGGTGTCTCCTTTCCGCGCCGCCGGCTGACCGCCGATGACGACGGTGCCGCTGCCTTGGGTGATGACACCCGGCGCCCCGGCGGTGGGATCACCGCGCTTTTCCTGAGCACCGGCGGATGACGCCGCAAATGAAATCGCCAAGCCGAGCATGGCCGTGAGCACGGACATTCGTGTGTGCGTCAGCATGAATTGCCTCTTATCGGCGCCGCAGGCGGTCGGCCAGAATCATCGCGGCTGGACGAACCGCCAGTAGTCGCCCTTGTCGGTGTGCATTCGCACTAGTGTCGGCCACCGCTTCTCCGGCGGCCGCAGTCCCGTGCGGATCAGCGCCTGGATATCCCCGAGAATAACGGCTTTGTCCGCATAGCCCGAGTGATTGAGCGAGAATACGTCGGTACTGATCGCGGTAATGTCGATGGTGTCGATACCGTTGACCACGACGGGGCCGCCGAGCGGCACGTCGCCGGCGCGTGGCACGCCGCCCCAGAACCGGCGGGATACATTGAGCGCGCGGTCGGACGCGGCTGCCAGCATGGTCACGCCGCGGCTCACGCCTGCGATCTCCTTGGCCA
>CAMDMH010000295.1 GCA_945901835.1 Devosia equisanguinis
CAACGACAAGGCGCCCCGCCGACGGTCGCAGACCACCCGCAACCGATCCGCCTTTCGGCGTTTTGCAAGAGGCTCACCGGATGCTGATTGACGCGGAACGTCAATCAAAGCGCTTGCCAATGGCGCGGCCAGCGTCAATCATCGTTTCGCTCGGCCGCCTCGTCTCATCCTGATTGACGCGCCGTTCTCACCCAGATTGTCGCGCTATATCAAATCGACACCACGCCCAGACAGTTCACCAACCCTTATAAATCGGGCGCATCCACGCGATGCTTGCCGCCGTCAACCGGACACTAGTGATCAGCGACAGATATTTGCCGTTGTTGACGTGCACAGACGGATCGAGGTCCGTCGGCCGGGCACAAAACCGCAGCACGGACACGCCCTCGGGGAGAACGAGCGCCGGCCGCCAGCGGGCCGCGAAGAGGTAGGCTCTGAGCCGGAACCAGAGATTCACGCGCTTCGTTCTCCATCCCTGAGCGGGCGACAAGCCCCAGAGTTGCGCACCAGCCACTTCCCCACATCAACCCACCGGATCGAACGCCGCCGCATTCGCGCCAGAACGATGCGATCATGCTAAACTGCCTGACATGATAGAGTGACCAACCTGATCTTCGACTCGACCACTGCCCGGAACTGAACCCACCATGCTGACCCGGCATAGACGGCATATGATGGCATTCAGCATCGCTGCGTCCATGCTGGCGGTGTCGGCGGGCTTGCAACCGGCTGTCGCCCAGGACGGTCCACGCCTGGCCCTGGAAGGCGCGCGCCTGCAAGCGCAGGGCAATCTCGATCAAGCCCTCGGCATGCTCACCGAAGCACTGAACGACACCCGCCTGACCAACGACCGGCGGGCCGCGATCCTGACCGACCGCGGCGCCCTGCTCGCAAGGCTCAACCAGCCGAAGGGCGCGATCGAGGATTTCAATCGCGCGGTGCAGCTCTACCCCGAGTATCCCGCGATCTATAACAACCGCGGCAGCACGCTGCTCACGCTCGGTCTCGCCCGTGAAGCGATCAAGGACTTCGACCGCGCGATCGTGCTCGCTCCAGGCTACGTCGCCGCCTACAACAACCGCGCCGGCGCACGCCTGCTGCTGGGGCAATCCGACGCCGCTATCGCCGACTTCACCCGCGCCATCGAGCTTGCACCGCAGACGGTTGCGGCCCTCGCCGGCCGCGGCCGCGCCCAGCTCGCTTCGCAGCGCCCCCATGCAGCTCTCCGCGACCTGACCCACGCTCTCGCCACCGACATCCGCTTCGCCCTCGCCTATCGTCTGCGCGCCGAAGCGCGGATCGCGGCCGACCGCACGAACGAAGCGATCGAGGATCTTTCCCGCGCGATCGCTTTCGAGCCGAACAACACCGAGATCTATATCGAGCGCGGCAATGCCTATCTCCAAGCCGACAACACCAGCGCCGCGCTGAAAGACTTCACGCGCGCCATCGAGATCGACGGACAGTCGATCGCAGCGCTCGAAGCCCGCGCGATCGCGAACGTCAGGATCGACGCGTCGAACGATGCCGAAGCCGACATCACTCGCGCCTTGGAGCTATTCCCGCGCGCGACAGGCGCGATGGCCGCGCGGGCCCAGCTGTATCTCAACACGGGCCAGCCCGATCTGTCGCGGCGAGAGATCGAGCGCGCGCTGAAGCTGACGCCGAACCGCGCGGACGTGCTGCTCGTCAGAGCGAACATCGAAGCAGCATCCGGCAAGCGCGACGAAGCCTTGCTGAGCTATCGCGCGGTTCTGACCGAGCAACCGACTTCCCGCGAAGCGGCCAATGCCCTCGCCCGCCTCACCGGCAACGACGAACGCCAGGAAGCCGTCGAACTCCCGGGCCAGGGCGTCGATCACTGGCGCGTCATCCGGCGTGGTGCGACCCATTTGGCCATCAGCGAAAGGCACCCGCGCATTTCCGTGCCGCTGGAGACGTTCCAGAATGCATCACCCAAGCTCGTCGAATACGAAATCGGCAAGCCCCCCAATGCGCACATCGCCGTGCTGCGTTTCACCGTCGGCCCCACCACCGCTGGCGCCGAAGAGCTTCGCCACGCTGCGATCCTCGATCTGTCGCAGTCCACCGTCCTGGCCGTGCTGCCCGAGCGCCGGGGCCAGAAGCAGGCCAGTTGGAACTGGGAGGACAATCGCCTCGTAGTCACGGCGATCGACGGCCTGACCGACGAGTTCCCCTTGCGCGCCGGCGGCCGCCCCGCCGCGGTCGCATCCGCCACCCAGCCGCGCCGCGCAGGTAGCGAGGGACCGCGCACGTACGCGCAGCCGACGTGGTTGCCATTCGGGGCAGCCCCACCTCAGCAGCAGCGCCGCGCGAACCGCCAGCCCAAAACGCTGTTCGACATGATCTTCGGCAACTGACGGGGAAGCGCCGGACCATGCCGACACCCGCCGCGCATACCGAGCTGATCCGAGCGGTCGAACTGGCGATCGCCGGCGACCGGCAGGCGGCGCACGCCATCGTCGATCCACTCGAAAGCGACCAGACGGCGTGCTGGATCCACGCCTGCCTCTGCAAGATCGAAGGCGACGAGACCAACGCGCGGTATTGGTATCGCCGCTCTCGCCAGTTCTACGAGAGCTTCCCCGACCCTCGCGCCGAGCTGATCGGGATCAAAGCAGCGCTGACCTACTGATCCCGTCTAACGCACTTTCCACGTAGGCTGGGTCAAGGTGTAGCCGCGACCCAGCTTCTACAACGCACCAAATGAATGCTGGGTCGCTCTTCGCTTGACCCAGCCTACGGTGCACTTTGCTCTTGCGCGATCCTGATCAAGTGGAGACCGCTCTAGCGCGGCCCTCATGTATCAGTTCAACTTGATGCTACCGAACAACCGCACGTTGGCGCCGGGAAGCAGCACCTCGTCTTTCTTGAACGAGACGTGATTGCGCATGTCCTCGTTCAACAGGTTGTCCCCTTTGAGGCCCACGGTGAACTGCGGCACGTAAGCGTTGCCGGCGAGGCGCTGCGTGTAGCTCAGCTCGGCGTTGAGCAGCGTATATCCGCTGGTCGGCGTCTCTGCGATGCCGACATGCTCCTGACGGAATGCGTGCAGCATGCTGACCTTGGCGAGCCAATTGACGTCGCGGTAGTAGATGCCGGCACCTGCCCGATGCGGCGGGATGCGGGGCACGTACTCGCCTTTGCCGAACTCGGCCTGCACGAAATCGTACTGCCCCTCGATGCCCCATACGCCGCGCCACAGCGGCGCGACATCGAGCTGACCGATGACCTCGGCTCCGTAGAACGTTGCGTTACGCTGGCTGAAGCGCAACTCCCTCAGCTCGTCCTCCTCGCTTGCAGGATCGACGCTCTGGCAGGTGGCAAGCTCTTCGCCGCAATTCAGCCCCGTCAGCCGCTTGAAGATGAAGCCGTCGAATTTCGTGTGATAGACGCTGGCGTCGAACCGGAAGGCGCCTTGTGCACGGCGGAAGCCCAGCTCGAAAGTCCGCGCCTTTTCCACCGTCAGGAACGGATTGCCGATCTCGAACGTACCCGTCGCCTCGTGCAACCCCTTGGAATAGAGTTCGGCGCTATCGGGCGCCCTTTCGGTATGCTGCGCCGTGAGACGCATTACGATGCCCAGTGGCACGTCGACGAGCACGCCGGCACTGGCCGAAACCGGCTTGAACGTGCGATCACCATTGACCGTAAGGGGAGCGGTGGGATCAGCCAGATCGAGGCCAGTACCCGTGGCGTTATTGTGCTCGTAACGTACGGCACCCTGAAGTCGGACCCCCTGGGAAACCTGCAGCTCCTCGAAGAGAAATGCCGCAGCGCTGCGTGTCCGCGCAAGCTCGAGAATACTATCGCCTTCGAAGCTCGTGCCTTCCTGCGCCCGACGGCCGAGTTGAACGCCAACCGCACCGGTCAATCGTCCCAGCGCCGTCATCACAGGCGTATGCTGCACCTCGACGCGGCCTTCGGTCTCGCGATTGGTAAAGCGCGATCCCGTCTCGAACCGCCCCTCGTCCGCGTTGAACGACAGCTCATTGTGCGCGTAGTTGGACTGACCGAACCAGTAACGGACCGCCTCGATGCCGGCACTGCGCGGCCGCCACTCGCCCCGCGACATCAGCTTCGTCTGCTCGAGATCGATACGCGTTCGGTTGGTCTCTGCCTCTCCCCCAGGAATACCATACAGGCTCGCGTAACGTTGGAGCGACACGCCGATGAAGCCATCGCGTCCCACGAACGAGCCGCCAGCCGCATAGCTTTCGGCATCGACGAACGAGTTGCGCTGCACGCCGCGAGGTGTCTTGTAGTCCCCCGCGTGACGCTCGAAGTGATCCGCATGCGCAACGAAATTGCCGGCACCCGCTGTCGCTCTGAACCCAGCATCACGGCCATTGTCGACCGAGCTGACCCCGCCGCGAACCTCTGCGCTCACGCCCCCCCGCGGTACGGCCTCGGGAATGCGACTGTTGGTGGCACTGACGACCCCGCCGATGGCCTGACCGCCGAAGCGAAGCGTCGCCGGCCCACGCACGACCTCGATGCGGTCCGCCGCCATGGGATCGATCGGCACGGCATGATCTTCAGAAAGGGCCGACACGTCGTGGCTACCGATCCCGTTCTCCTGCACCCGTACCCGGTTGTTGTCGAAACCGCGAATGACGGGGCGGCTGGCTCCCGGTGCAAACGTCGAAGCTGAAATGCCCGGCCTGTTCTGCAGTACATCGGTCAGACTGGCCCCCTGCTGCTGCAGAATTTCGCGCCCCGGGACGACCGTGACAGCGGCAAACGTCGCCGGAGGGACAATCAACACGCCCGGGGGCGGCAACGCGTTCGGGTCGACGACCAGGGGCTCGGCATCGACGGGCGGCGGTGTCTGTGCGGCAGCCGCCGTCGACGGCGCAGACTTCGCGGCAGGGGCCGCCGACTTCCGGGCTGGAGGCGCTGCCGCCGGCGGAGCAGGACGGGGAGCCGGCGATGCGACAGGACTAGGCGTCGTCACGACCACGGTCGGCAGACTGGTCTGGGCAGAAGCGCTACCGATCGCGCCGCCCACACCGATGAACGCGACAGGCACCACCGGGAGCAACCCGATGAATGACCGCCTCTTTTCCACGAAATTCGCCATTTCGTCCCTCTGAATCGCTTTGGTCGATTGCTTCCCCTGCTGACATGTTATAGTATAAAATTTGGTCCATGTAAATCGCTCCCGGCCGGTTTCGCCACGGCGTGGCATGAATGTTACAACATAGCTTTGCGCAACTCCGCCGTAC
>CAMDMH010000296.1 GCA_945901835.1 Devosia equisanguinis
GGATCGATGTGCATCGCGCCGTAGTAGCCCCAGAATTCGCCGTAGGGGCCGTCCATCTCGCGATAACCGTGCTCGTCGAGATACCCTTCGATGACGAGTTCGGCGTCGGCGGGAACGAGGATGTTATTGGTGGTGCATTTGACGACGGGCATCGCTTCGCCGCGCAGGGTGGCGAGCAGGTTCAGTTCGTCCACCGGTGCCTTGAGGTTCGCGCCGAAGAAGTCGGTCGGGCTGGTGCCGACGACGAACGCTATGGGCAGCCGCTCCTTGCGATCGAGGGCGCGCAGATACATCAGCTTGAGGTCGGAGTTGTCGGTGAGGTTCGTGCGCATTTCACGACGGCCGCGCAGCATCAAGCGGCGACAGCCGACGTTGCGGGCGCCGGTCACGGGATCGATGGCGAAGTCGAGGCCGGAGGAAATGTAGCAACCGCCGTCGAGCGCGTGCTGCAGGTGGAACGGCAGCTTGGTGAGGTCGACGGCGTCGCCGGATACGACGACCTGATGCACGGGGGCTTCGCTCGATGGTATCTCGACGGCCTGCTGGGGCTGGCTCAGGCGGCGCATGACTTCGCGCGTGATATTGCGCTCGCCGGTAGCGAATGCACTAGCGAACCTGCGGCGGCTGCCGACGACGGCGGCGGCGATTTCCAGGTGGTCTGGCCCTGCGTTGCGGAACAGCGTTGCTTTCGGGGTCGCCTCGATGATGGCGCTCATGTCGGCCAGGGCGACAGGCTCGTCGTGGATCTCGACCTCGTCCATCGCAACGAGCTTCTCCACGAAGCGGCGCAGGCGGAACTTGTCGAAGTCGAATGTGGGCATCGGTAATGTTCCATCGTGATCGCCGCGTTCCCCTCCCCCTCGTGGGTAGGGGATAGGGGTGGGGGCCTTGCTGGAAGTGTGCTGCAACAGCACCCCACCCCCGACCCCTCCCCATCAAGGGGAGGGGGGAGTCCGAATGGCGCGCCAGATCTTCTCCTGGGTCAGCGGCATGTCCATGGGGGTGACGCCGAATTCGGCGAGGGCGTCGACCACCGCGTTGGTGACGGCGCCGAGCGCGGGGGTGGTACCGCCTTCGCCGCCGGCGCGGACGCCGAGCGGGTTGGTCGGCGAGGGTACTTCGCTGATGGCGGTGTCGAACGCGGGCAGCGTATCGGCGCGGGGCATCGCGTAGTCGAGGAACGAAGCAGCCAGAAGCTGGCCGCTGTCGGCGTCGTAGTGGCTGTGCTCCCACAGCGCCTGTCCGACGCCTTGTGCGATTCCGCCGTGGGTCTGGCCGTGCAGGATCATCGGGTTGATGGCGCGACCGACGTCGTCGATGGCGGCGTATCGTACGAGCGTGACGTGGCCGGTTTCGGGATCGATCTCGACCTCGCAGACGTGGGAGCCGTAAGGGAAGCCGCCTTCCTTGAAGAGGTGATCGGTGACGGCTGATAGTTTGCCTTTGAGGTCTTCGGGAAGGTCGGAGCGGTCGCGAGCGACAGTGGCGATTTCGGCGAGGCTCAAGGTCTGGTTGGTCCCGCGGCGGTGTACGATGCCGCGTTCGAATTCCATTTCGGGTTCGGGTGCTTCGAGTATGGCCGCGGCGATGCGCTTTGCCTTCGAGATCACGGCGTCGGACGACTTGCCCATGACGAAGCCCGCCATGCGCATCGAGCGGCCGGAATGGGAGCCGCCGCCGACCGGCACGATATCGGTGTCGCCCTGGATCAGCTTGACGCGCTCGAAGGGCACACCCAGCCAATCGGAAACGCACTGTGCAAAGCTCGTCTCGTGGCCCTGGCCGCTGGCGAGCGTTCCGATGACGACCTCGACATTGCCGGATGGAAGGACGGTGACCTCTGCGCGTTCGCGCGGGTTGCCGAGGGTCAGCTCGATGTAGTTGCCCAGGCCGATGCCGCGAAGTTTTCCGCGTGAGCGTGCTTCGGCGTTGCGGGCGGGAAAGTTGGCCCAGTCCCCGAGCTTCAGCGCGTCGTCCATGACGCGGGCATATTCGCCGTTGTCGTAGGTGACGCCGAGCGCGTTGCGATACGGCAGCTCGTCGGGTGAGACGAGATTGCGGCGGCGCAATTCGATGCGGTCGATGCCGGTCTGGCGGGCCGCGACGTCGATGATGCGCTCGATGATGAACATCGCCTCGGGGCGGCCGGCGCTCCGGTACGGGGCGGTGGGCGGCGTGTTGCTCATGGTGGCGCGGCCGCGGAAGAATGCGGCGGGGATGCGGTAGAGCCCGGTCATGATGCCGAGGCCCTTGCGCAGTGGGATGGTCGAGGCTGCGTAGGCGCCGAGGTTCGACAGGTTCGACCCGCGCAAGCCGAGGAAGCGGCCGTTCTTGTCGAGGGCCAGTTCGCATTCGGAGACGAGGTCGCGGCCCTGATAGTCGGTGAGAAAGGCTTCCGACCGTTCACAGGTCCATTTCACCGGCCGGCCGATGCGGCGCGATGCCCAGACGGCCAGCGCGAATTCGGGGAAGATCGAGTTCTTGGTGCCGAAGTTGCCGCCGATGTCGTGGGCGACGACGCGGACGTTCTCGGGCGCTACGCCGAGGATGCCTGCAATCTCGCCCTTCTGGCGGACGACGCCGCCAGAGCCTGCATGGAGGGTATAGCGGCCTGTCGCCTTGTCGAAGTGGCCGATGCAGGTTCGTGCTTCCATCGGCACGCCGGTGACGCGCTGGATCCAGGTGTCGAGGCAAACGATATGCGCGGCATTGGCGAAGGCTGCGTCGGCGGCAGCGGCATCGCCGACGTCGCCATCGACGCAGATGTTGCTCTTGTTTGCGGGCCAGAGCACGGGGGCTGTCGGATCGGCGGCCTCGCGCGTCGCGGTGACGGCGGGCAAGGGCTCGTAGTCGATCTCGATCAGCTCGGCTGCGTCTTTCGCCTGGGCGAGCGTCTCGGCGACGACGAAGGCGACACCTTCGCCGACGAAGCGCACGCGGCCTTGGGCCAGCAGGTGGAGCGGCGAGGGATAGATGTCGGAGCCGTCGCGATTGACGAGGATGATATCGGGGAGCTGCTTCTGGACTTCGATCGGGCCGAGGAAGAAGAAATCGGGCGGGATCGGCTTGATACCGTCGGCCGTCAGATCCGCGCCGGTCAGCACGGCGATCACGCCGGGCGCCGCCATCGCGGCCGAGGTGTCGATGCTGACGATGTCGGCGTGGGCATGCGGCGAGCGGAGCACCGTGGCGACCGCTTGATCCTGAAGGCTCAGATCATCGCTGTAGCGGCCCCTACCGGTGAGCAGCCGCAGATCTTCTTTGCGCAACACCGGCTGGCCGATGCCGGTGCCGGTGGCTGCGGGCTGGGCATGGGTGTGCCGCGGCGTACTCACGCTGAAGTCCTCTCGCAATCGGGTAGGGCGCCCGGAGGCGTGCAGCGCTATTCCTGCTTGATCCCGGCCGCACTCACAACGCCTTTCCAGCGGGTGACGTGCATCTCGATCAGCTTGGCCATCTCGGCATTGGAGGTGACGAGCGGTGTGCCGCCCATATCGCGCAGGCGCTTGTCCATCGAGGTGGTCTTGATTGCGGCGTGAACGGCTTTCGTCAACTTCTCGAGGATCGGGGCGGGGGTGCCCTTGGTCGTCGCTATCGCGTTGAATGCCTGCATCTCGATGTCGAGCTTCAAGGCTTCGGCCATCGTCGGCACATTTGGCAGGGCCGGCGCGCGCGTCTTCGATGATACGGCCAGCGCGCGGAAATTGCCGCCGTCGATATTGCCGACGAGGACTGTGCTGGGCGCCATGATGAAATCGATGCTTTTGGACAGCAGTGACGTCACGGAGCCGGCGTCGCCGCGGAACGGCACGTGCCGCATCTTGGTCTTGGTTTCGAGGATCATCAGCTCGCCGCTCATGTGTTGGCCGCTGCCGGTGCCGGCGGAACCCCAGGTGAGCGTGTCGGGCTTGGCGCGCGCGGCATCGACGAGGTCGTTGACGCTCTTGTAGGGGCTATCGTTGTGAACGGCGAGGAAGAACGGGAAGTCGACGACCCAGGAGATGAAGTCGAGATCCTTAACCGGATCGAAGCTGATCGCTTTGAGCAGGGCCGGCGAGATGACGTGTGCCGTCGTCAGGAGAACGATCTGGTAGCCGTCGGGTTGCGAGCGGACGACCTGCTCCGTCGCGAGGTTGCCGCTGGCGCCGGGGCGGGCTTCGGCGATGACCGGCTGGCCCAGCGACTTGGAGATTTCCTCACCGAGCGCGCGGGCGATCACGTCGGCGTTGCCGCCAGCGGGGAAGCCCTGGAGGAACCGGATCGGCTTCGTTGGAAACTCCTGTGCCCAAGTGGCTGCGGTTGACACAACCTGGGCCAACAATGCGCTGCCGACGATGAGCGCCAGCGACCGAGCCTTGAACGACATGGATATTCCTCCCGTGGCCAATCTTGTTCGCGGCGAACTTGGCTGGGGGAGGTTCCTACGTCAAGGCGAGCCGACGGACTCGGCCGAATGGTGGATATCGGAATGTCGACTTCCTGCTCAAGCGCGCGCTGGCTGGGCCGGCTGAAGCTGGGACTTTTCGTTGCCGCCGGTTACGGCCAGATTGGGAGCGCGCAGGCTCTGCAGCACGGCGTCGCGCGGGCCGAATGCCAGGGTGAGGCCGAACGACATGACGAGGATCTTGTCGACCACCGACAGCATCTGCGGCTTGTGCGTCACGACCACGACGGTACGGCCGTCCTTCTTCATCTCGAGGATCGCGCGGTGGAGGGCGCGGTCGCCTTCGTCGTCCAGGTTTGCATTCGGCTCGTCGAGAATGATGAGGCGCGGGTTGCCGTAAAGTGCGCGGGCGAGGCCGACACGCTGACGGGTGCCGCCGGAAAGGGCGCCGCCGCCCTCACCGATCTGCGTGTCGTAGCCCTTCGGCAGGCGCAGGATCAGGTCATGCGCACCGGCAGCCTTGGCCGCGGCGATGACGGCCTTGTCGTCGACCTTGCCGAGGCGGGCGATGTTCTGCGCGATGGTGCCGGCGAACAGCTCTACGTTCTGCGGCAGATAGCCGATGTGCTTGCCGAGCCGGTTCGGGTCCCATTCCTGGAAATGCTTGCCGTCGAGGCGGATCGTGCCCTGTACCAGCGGCCAAACGCCAGCCAGGGCGCGCGCCATAGATGATTTGCCGCTGCCCGAGGAACCGATGATCGCGATCACCTCGCCGGGGGCTGCCGCGAAGCTCACGCCTTTGACGACCGGACGCCCGCCGGTCGGGGGGACGACGACGATCTGCTGGACGTCGAGCTTGCC
>CAMDMH010000297.1 GCA_945901835.1 Devosia equisanguinis
CATGCGGGCCAAGACCGTCGATGGCGTCATCGACGAATCGATCGCCACGCGGGTCGGACTTTCGGGCTGCCAGATCGAGGAGATGTACCACATCATGGCGATCGCGAATTACGAGGACCGCTTCGTCATTCCGACCACGCATCGCGAAACCGCCGAGGACGCTTACGAGCTGCGCGGACAGTGCGGGTTCTCCTTTGGCGATGGCTGCCTGCCGAGCGACCGCGAGGTGAATCTTTTCGGTGGCATCAAGCTCAAGAACGACAAGCCGAAGGTAGGGTCCTACTGATGAAAACGCTGAAGGCACTATCGGCTCTGCTGTCCTATCCGACGGAGGAGCTCGTTGCCGCGCGAGATGAAATCTCAGCCGTCCTCGACCGCGAAGCAATACTGTCCAGGTCCGAGCGGTCGGCCATTCAGGGCTTGATCGACGATCTCGCCAATGCCGACCTTATGGATGCACAGGAGCGCTATATCCTGCTGTTCGATCGCACCCGCTCGCTGTCGCTGCATCTGTTCGAGCACGTCCATGGCGAGAGCCGCGATCGTGGTCAGGCTATGGTCGATCTGATCAAGGTCTATGAGGACGGCGGGTACGTGCCGACGACGAAAGAGTTGCCGGATTTCCTTCCGCTGTTTCTCGAATTCGCCTCGACCAGGGCCCCCGCCGAGGCGATCGAGCTGATCGGACAGCCAACCCATGTGTTCGCAGCGCTCCGCGAACGACTGAGGAAACGCCGCTCTCCCTACGAGGCCGTATTCGGCGCTCTGGTTAAACTCGGCAACGTCAAACCAGATGCCACGATGATCGCGCGCTTGCTGGCCGAGCCGGACCCCGAGCCCGACGACCTCGAGGCGCTCGATGCGGCATGGGCCGAGGAGGAAGTGCTTTTCGGACCTGGCTCGGCGAGCGATGCCTGCGGCAAGGATGGCCTCGGCGCGAAGCTGCGTCAGGTGAACCGGCCTGCTCCCGGGATGAGCCCCGCCACCGCGGCAGGCCCGCGAACCGTCATCACCCAGGCCGGCAAAACCACCCGTCCGGGAGCCTGAGCCATGCGCGACTCGATCTTTCACATTCTTTTCGTTTGGTATCCCTACGTCTGCGTGTCCGCCTTCATCTTCGGCAGTGTGATCCGCTTCGATCGCGAGCAGTATTCATGGCGGGCAAGCTCCAGCCAGCTCCTGCGCCGGAGGCAACTCGCCTGGGGCTCGAACCTGTTCCACGTCGGTATACTGTTTTTGCTGCTCGGTCACACGGTCGGCCTGCTGACGCCGAAAGCCGTCTACACGCTGTTTCTGACCGTCGAGCAAAAGCAGTACATCGCCATTGTCGCTGGCGGCATTGCTGGAACCATTTGTTTCATCGGGCTTACCCTGCTTCTGCATCGCCGGCTGCTGGATGCGCGCGTGCGTCAGACGTCGACCTACATGGATCTTGCCGTTCTGATCATACTGTGGGTGCAGCTCAGCATCGGCCTCTTGACGCTGCCGTTCTCGTTCGCCCACTCCGACGGCGGTGTGATGTTGAAGCTGTCGGGCTGGGCGCAGGGGATACTCACCGTGCAACCCGTCGACGCGAAAACCCTGCAGGGCCTGGATTGGCCCTACCTCGTGCATCTCGTGCTGGGCATGACGATCTTCCTGATCTTCCCGTTCTCGCGGCTGGTGCACATCTGGTCGGCGCCGGTCTGGTATCTCGGGCGTCGCGGCTATCAGGTCGTGCGGACCCGCCGCGATTTGACGGCGCACACCAGCCGTAGCCCAACCCAGCACCCGGCGGAGTAGAGTGACATGGATGCCAAAGCAGCCTGTGCCGTGAAGCCCGTCATAGCAATCAAGCCCAAGTCCGTATCCGTCAATGGCGTGGAGATCTCTCGCGCCGCAATCTCCCGGGAAACGCAGAACCACCCATCCCGCAAACCGACCGAAGCATGGATTTCGGCAGCCCGTGCGCTGGCCATCCGCGAGTTGCTGCTTCAGCAGGCGCGCGCACTCTCGATGCGCCCAGAGCCTTTGGCAGATGAAGAAGGGCGTCGGGAGACCGATGAAGAGGCGCTGGTTCGAGGCGTCATTGAACGAGAGGTCGTCATGCCCGAGCCGGACGAGGCCACATGCCGCCGCTACTACACTCAAAACTTCAGGCGATTTCGTTTGGCTGATCTGTGCGAGGTATCGCACATCCTGTTCGCGGCAGACCCGCGCGATGCCGCAGCGCGCGAGACGGCACGTCGCCGCGCGTGCACTCTGATCGAGGCTCTCGCCGCTTCGCCCGATCAGTTTGGCCACTTGGCCCGGGAGGAATCGGATTGCCCGTCACGCGAGGTCGACGGCAATCTCGGCCAGATCTGCCCCGGCCAGACAGTACCGGAATTCGAAAAGGCCTTGGCCGCAATTCCTGCCGGCACGGTCCATGCCGAGCCGATTGCCAGCCGCTACGGCTGCCACGTGGTGCGCGTGAACCACCGCGTGGAAGGCCGTCAGCTTCCATTCGAGCTGGTGCAGGACAAGATCAGCTCCTATCTCGCCGAGCACGTCCGGCGCACTGCGATACGGCAATACATTTCAGTGCTCGCCGGCCAAGCCGTCATTACGGGGCTCGACCTCGGGGGCACCCATACCCCGCTCGTTCATTGAGGCATCCATGCTGCTCGGGGCCATCTTGAAGGAACTGCAGGACGAGGAAGCCGCCGCTGCTGCCTTGTTGTCGCTGGGCGATATTGTGCTACTCGCCGAGGTCGAGGCCGCGTCCTTGCCGCACGACGAAGCCGTTGGCGAATACGTGTCCGGCGCCACGCAGCGCTTCGCCCAGTTCGCATCGGACGAGGATTGGGTCCGGCTCATGACGCTGCTGGAAAAATCACACGCTCCTGCGGCGACCTGCCTGACGACCATGGTGCGCTGGTCGATCGCCCGCGACGTAGCGGTCGAGGCCGCACCCCAGTCCGGCGGTTGCTTCTGCCGCGCTTGAGACAATCATTCGATGTCGCCAAGCGCAGGCATTTGAGCGCGACAGGGAGTGCAGAGCTTATGTCAGGCACACTCGATCATTCGCTCGATCAGAACGTGCAGTGGGCCAGCGAGAAGACGCGTGGCGATCCAGGCTACTTCCGCCGCATGGCCGAACAGCAGACGCCGCGATACCTCTGGATCGGTTGCTCGGACAGCCGTGTCACTGCAAATGATGTGCTCGGACTGGATCCAGGCGAAGTATTCGTCCATCGCAACATTGCCAACATCGTGCACACCAGCGACCTCAACATCCTGTCCGTGCTCGAGTTCGCCGTGAACTACCTCGCGGTCGAGCACATCATCGTCTGTGGACACTACGGCTGCGGCGGTGTCGCCCGCGCACTGGCGACCGAACGCGGTGCTCTACTGGATCACTGGCTGCACCAGAAGCACCGCTCGACCTTCGACGCAGCACGCGATGCGGCCAAGCGCCTCGACCTGATGTGCGAACTCAATATCGAGATGCAGGTGCGTCGTGTTGCGGCGACCCCGATCGTGGAGAATGCCTGGCTCAGGGGACAGCCACTGCATCTACACGGCTGGATATATGCGATCCACGACGGGTTGCTTCGAGATCTCGGGCCGCACTTGTCATCGATCGAGGAACGCGACGCGCTTCCTTCGATCGACGCGCGGGTGCAAAACCCCGTCGAGCCGGTCAGCGCCTTCCGGCGTCAGGCCATCGCGGCATTTTCCGGATAGGCTCGCCAGGTAAGCACAGCGGGGTGCTGTACCTCGCAGGTTCAGAATTCCCCCCTGTCGCAGGCATTTCCGGACAAGGACATATAACCTTGATCCCCATCACCACCACGAGCAGCGTCGACGGCTCGATTCCCATGCTCTCCTAATTTTTGATTACTGTCGTCATTTACGTCGACGGCCCCCCGGTCGATCGCGTGATGTGTCGCATCGCACAGCATCAAATCACAGGCGGGCGATCAGTCGCCGGCTTCATCGAGATCAGGTGGCCGCGCGAGGATCGCACCCGTTGCGACATGATCCTCCGAGAGATCGGCAGTGGGGAGCTTGTAACCATTTCCGAGGATCGGGGCGCTGACGCTCGCGGATGCACGCTCATAGTTCAAGAGCTTGCCCGTGCGGAGACGCTGGCTACCGAGGCTCTCGAGAGCCGGCCCGATCTGCTGATCATCAACAAGTTCGGCAAAAGCGAAGCACAGGGGTGAGGATTTGGGCGTTCGATTATCTTAGCCATCGATCAGGCCATTCCGGTCCTGATCGCCGTACCCGCGCGCAATCTTGATCCATGGAAACAATTGTCCGCGACGCTCTCAAACAACGTCCTGGGCGAGACGCTACTGTCCGTGGCCAGTCCGCGCATGGCTTTCGGCCGCCTCCGCCACAAAACGTCAGCCGACACATAAACAGGGATCGAGCTTCAACACGGTCTCGACCTGGGCGGCGAGCCCGTCGAATCCACGCCGCATACCAGTCGCGCCACAGGCCATTTGGACGCGCGTTCCCGATGGTAGTCCGATCAGCGGTCCACCAATGCGCCAAGCACCGCGCGTAGGGCCTTGGCATCGGCGACGTGACCTCGATCGCGGCATGCGATGGTTCCGGCAGCGTCGGAGCTTCCCAATGAGCCGTCTCGCATTCGATCGCCGGCAATGACCGGGGCGCCTCCGGCGCGACCAACGCCGCCGGCGCTCCGTGCCGATGCGGATGTCGACCCGCTCCCGAGACCGCGCTTTCAAGCCGATGTATGTTCTGTCGTCCATGTGAGGTGCCCTCGTTCGGAACACCACCAATGTGCCAGCACCGCCGCGCCCAGGATCGCCCAGTCATGGCGTGGACTGGCTTACGGTTACAATTGATGCACGGCAGGGGGGTCCCGAAACCGGACGTGTACAATCGCCCGCGAACCCTTTGCCAGATGCATCATTCCGGCCCCTGGCGACGAGCTACCGGCTTCCTTCACGCAGTTTACCTTAGGCGATTGCGCGGCGTCCCCGGCCGGCGCAGTATCGGCGAAACAGCCCCTTAAGTCGGTTAACTCCCGATAAAATGCAGGACTCTCCAGCACCACCCAAACTGGCTGCGCCTTCGCTCGATCCGCACGCGATCGACTATCCCCTGCTGTCCACGTTGTGCGTCCATGCGCTGATAACGCAGGTCGTCTACGCGATGGTGCGCGTGACGATCTCCTACCGGACGATCGAGTTGGGCCTCTCCCCCATCTGGGTCGGCGTCAT
>CAMDMH010000298.1 GCA_945901835.1 Devosia equisanguinis
GACCGCTATCTCGCATCCTACGAATGGCGCTTCAATCGCCGCTTCGATCTGGCCAAGAACATAGAGCGCCTCGCCCGCGTTGCGGTCGCAACCGCGCCACGACCCTACCGGTCGATCGCCGCGGTCAGGCCGGCAGAGGTGATGACGGAGCAATCACGAAGATGTTTTTGATTTTGAACGCAAATCCGCCTTATAGCGCTGCGTTCATAACTCCCGATTTCCTTCCGATTCCGGAATGCTCTGTCAGTGTGCGAGCTCTGAGAAACGCGCTAAAAATCGCGCTTGCGCGTGTGCTGTCGTCCACGGCTCGACGACTTCGTCGGGCACGGCCGTCCTCGCGCCGGCAGGTCGCTCGAAATAGAGCCGCGCTTCATCCTCGGTGAAACCCGCGAGCCTCGTCGCCTCCCACCAGGCGGCGGAATGGTCAGCCGATTTGATCCGCGCACTCCACTCGACGGGCAATAAGTCGGGCAATCCGAAGCGTCGATGGATGGCTGCGAGCAAGCGCCACTCGAACGTCTTGTAGTCGATGCCTAGCGCGGACTTGAACGGACTGATGAGATCGCCGATGACGTACTCCGGTGCATCGTGCAGCAACGCCGCCATCGACAGTGCGTGGTTTACTGTGCCGGTTTCGACCAGCACGAGGCGCTCGACCAGAAGCGAATGCTGCGCGACCGAAAACGCATGAGCACCGACGGTCTGCCCGTTCCAGCGGGCGACGCGAGCTAGGCCGTGTGCAATGTCGGCGACCTCGATATCCTCGGGGCGCGGATCGAGCAGATCGAGACGGCGGCCGGAGAGCATGCGCTGCCATGCGCGCGGCTTCGATTTCGGCTCATCGTCTGGCTGCATCTTCATCTCTTCGCTTATCGGCGAACGCGCCTCAGCGCTTCGGGGCCAGCTTCATCTGAAGTGCTGAGCACGGCGCGTGGCGATGGCAACTGACGAGGTGATCGTTGACCATGCCGGTCGACTGCATGAAAGCGTAGACAGTGGTCGGGCCGACAAAACGGAAACCTTCGGCCTTGAGGGCCTTCGAAATAGCCTTCGACAGATCGGTTTGCGGGGGTACTTCTCTCATCGAGGCGCGGCGATGGACGATCGGACCGTCTTCGAGAAAGGCCCACAGGAACTGCGACAGCGGTTGCTTCTTCGACAACGCTAGAATGGCCTTCGCGTTGTCGATTGTCGCTTCGATCTTCAGTCGGTTGCGCACGATGCCGGCGTCTGCCATCAGCCGCGCCTTGTCCTTGTCGCCGTAGCGGGCGATGCGTGCGGCGTCGAAATCGTGGAACGCTCGGCGGAAGTTGTCGCGCTTCTTGAGGATGGTCAGCCACGACAAGCCCGATTGGAAGCCTTCGAGCACGAGTTTCTCGAACAGGCGGCGGTCGTCCAGCAACGGCATGCCCCATTCCTCGTCGTGATAGCGCGCGTATTCGCCGTCGGCGATGCCGGCCCAGGGGCAGCGAGTGATGTCAGGAGAGGTCATGACGCCGTTCATTGTGGTGGAGCCTTTGCCGCCATCAGTTTGCGTTGGCGCGCAATAACTTCGGCTTCGATTTCCAGCGCGATACCGGCAGCAGTGACGGTCATCCCCTTGTCGATTGCTTCGATGGCGCGGTCGAGCCTGAGCATAGCGAGGCCCTGGCGGCCGGCGACCGAGCCGAGCTTACCGATGACGACGTCACCCATCATCACGTCGGGCCGTGCGTCGGGAAGATCGGTCGCGACGGTGACGCGCACGATGCGCTTTCTGACGGTGCCGCGATGCTCCATGCGCGCGACGATCTCCTGGCCGACGTAGCAGCCCTTGTCGAACGAGACGCCGTTTAGGAAATCGAAGTTAGCTTCGTGTGGGAAGGCATCGCCGAAGTCGTAGTCCTTGCCGCCCTCGGGCACGCCCAGCGCGATGCGATGCGCGTGGTAGGCCGCCGCATCCGAGGACGGCGACGGTGAGCTACCACACGGAAGGATCGATCGCTGCCCGAGCGCGGGATGCCTCGGATCGGCAAAGCTCATGGCCGCGGCCGCCACTGCGTCGCCGCCCCATTCCGCGAGCACCACATGCCTATCGGAAACGTCACGCAACTCGACCTTCGCCCGGAGCCGGTACAGCGTCAGCCGCTTGACGAGATCGGCTGCCTTGTCGCGTGCGACATCCAGGAGAAAGCCGCCGTCAGTTCTGGCAACAAGGAAGTCGAACAGGATCTTACCCTGCGGCGAAAGAAGCCCGGCATGAATTGCATTCTGGCCGGCGAGGAGATCGACGTCGTTGGTCAGCAATCCCGACAGCAGCTTGCCGGCATCCCCTCCCGTAACGGAGACGACGCCTCGATCGGGCAACAGTGCATGCTGGACTGGGCTCACGTCAGACCGTTCCAAGGTTGCATATCTGGCCCGAGTTACGTATGCGGTCGCCCGAGCCGGCGCAAGAACCCGACACCGTTGTCAACCATCTGTTGCGCGACCTCCCTCCCCGTCCCCCACCGCTGCGAGAGGCGAAACCCATGGCCGACAGCTACGATCTGATCCTGAAGGGCGGCGCGGTCGTCAATCACGACGGCACGGGCCAACGCGACATCGGTGTGCGTATCGGGCGGATTGCGGCGCTCGGCGATCTCGGTGCGGCAAAGGCGGCAGAGACCATCGACTGCGCGGGGCTGCACATCCTGCCCGGCGTGATCGACAGCCAGGTGCATTTCCGCGAACCGGGCCTCATGCACAAAGAGGATCTGGAGACGGGCAGCCGCGGCGCGGTGCTCGGCGGCGTCACGGCCGTATTCGAGATGCCCAACACCAATCCGCTGACGACATCGGCTGAAACGCTGGCAGCCAAGGTTGCAGCGGCGCGACATCGGATGTTCTGCGATTTCGCGTTCTACGTTGGCGGCACGCGGGAGAACGTCGATCAGATCCCCGCGCTGGAACGGCTCGAGGGCTCGGCCGGGATCAAGGTGTTCATGGGCTCGTCCACCGGCAACCTGCTGGTCGACGACGAGGCTTCGCTCGACCGGATCATCGGCCGAATCTCGCGGCGCGCGGCGTTTCATGCGGAGGACGAGGCGCGGCTGATCTCGCGGATGGGCGAGCGCCGAAAGGGCGATGCGTCCTCACATCCGGTGTGGCGCGATCCGGAAGCGGCCATGATCGCGACGACGCAGCTCGTGCGGCTCGCCGAGAAGCACAAGCGCCGCGTGCACGTGCTGCACGTCTCGACCGCGGAGGAGATGGCGTTTCTCGCCGATCACAAGGCGTTCGCGACGGTCGAAGTGACGCCGCATCACCTGACGCTGGTGGCGCCGGACTGCTGCGATCGGCTCGGCACCTACGCGCAGATGAACCCGCCCGTGCGCGACGAACGCCACCGCGCCGCGATCTGGCGCGCGCTCGAGCAGGGGATCGTCGATGTTCTCGGCTCCGATCATGCGCCGCACACGCACGAGGAGAAGCATCACGAGTATCCCGGCTCGCATTCCGGCATGACCGGCGTGCAGACGCTGCTGCCGGTCATGCTCGATCACGTAAACGCGGGGCGGCTGTCGCTGGCGCGGCTGATCGATCTGACGAGCCATGGTCCGCAGCGCATCTTCAACATCCGGGGCAAGGGGCGGATCGCGGCCGGCTGGGATGCCGACTTCGCCATCGTCGATCTGAAGCGGCGCGTGACGATCACCAACGGGATGATCGCGAGCCGCTGCGGCTGGACGCCCTACGACGGCGTCACTGTAACGGGCTTCCCGCAGGGCACCATCGTCCGAGGCCGCCGCGTGATGTGGGACGGGGCGATCCTCGGCGCGGCCAAGGGCGAACCCGTCGCGTTCCTCGAAGGCGCATGACCTCATCCGTTCTCTCCGCTGGAGATGCCGAGCGATGCCCGACGCGAACGCCGACACCACGACGCCCGACGAGGCCTTCGGCGCGCGCACACCTTGGAGTGCCGGCGCGGCAACCATGTTCGGCGTAATCGCAGTCGTACTGGCCCTCTTTGTCGCCGCCCTCGCGCAGCCCATCCATGCAGGGCTCGGGGATTGGATCGGGCGCAGTCTGGGCGCGCCGGGGGAGAACGCCGGGCTCGTCGCCAACACCATGCTCACACTGATGGCCATGCAGGCCATGATGGCGGGGGCTGCATGGTGGGGGGCTGGGCATTACGGCGGCGACCGCCGCCGGGTACTGTCGATCGACCAGGGTCTGGCGCTCACGCCGTTCCTGTGGGGTCTCCTCGGCATGATCGCGTTGCTGGGCCCCTATAATCTCTTCGTGTACGCACTGTTCCCGTCGCAGTTCGCCGCCGATCTCCGGCCGATGTGGGATCTCGCGCGCTCTTCGGTGAACTGGCTCGTCGGGCTCGCCGTCATCATCGGCGCGCCGCTGGCCGAGGAACTGCTGTTCCGCGGCTTCCTGCTGCCGGCCTTGACGAAGACCAGCCGCGGTTTCTGGGGCGCGGCGGTCGTCACGACGTTCGGCTGGACGGCTCTGCATTTCTACTCGATCGCCGGAATGATCGAGGTGTTCATGATCGGCATCTATTTCGCGTGGCTCGTTCGCCGTTACGGCACGCTGTTGCTGCCGATGGCGCTCCACGCGCTCTACAACGGGCTGCAGTTCGCGGTACTCGCGGCCTGGCCCGGCTGAAGCGGTTGGGGATGATGCCGGGTGCCCCTGGCGACGGCGTGCTCGGAATCGCATATTGTTGAGCGATGCAACAATACCTCGATCTGATGCGCCGCGTGCGCGACACCGGCACCAAGAAGACCGACCGCACGGGCACGGGAACGCTCTCCGTTTTCGGCCACCAGATGCGCTTCGATCTCGCCGACGGCTTTCCTATGGTCACGACGAAGAAGCTGCATCTCAAGTCGATCATCCACGAGTTGCTGTGGTTTCTCGCTGGCGACACCAACATCGCCTACCTCAAACAGAACGGCGTGAAGATCTGGGACGAGTGGGCAGACGACAACGGTGATCTCGGCCCAGTCTATGGCAAGCAGTGGCGGTCGTGGGCGACGCCCGACGGCAGAACCGTCGATCAGATCCGGGAGGTGGTCGAAACGCTGAAGACCAATCCGGATAGCCGGCGCATCATCGTTTCGGCGTGGAACCCTGCGGACATTCCCGACATGGCGCTGGCACCTTGCCACTGCCTGTTCCAGTTCTACGTCGCCGACGGCAAGCTTTCCTGCCAGCTCTACCAACGCTCGGCCGAC
>CAMDMH010000299.1 GCA_945901835.1 Devosia equisanguinis
GTCCTCGAAGTCGTATTCGGAGGTGTTCGACTCCGACTTCTTCTCGGAGTGGGCAAAGCTGACGGCGGTGCGTATCCCGCTGATCGCCGCGGTGGCCGGCTACGCGCTTGGCGGCGGGTGCGAGTTGGCGATGATGTGCGATTTCATCATTGCCGCAGATACCGCCAAGTTCGGCCAGCCCGAGATCAAGCTCGGCGTCATGCCTGGCGCCGGCGGCTCTCAGCGGCTCACCCGCTTCGTCGGGAAGTCGAAGGCCATGGAAATGTGCCTCACCGGCCGCAACATGGACGCTGCCGAAGCCGAGCGCGCCGGCCTCGTCTCGCGCGTCGTCCCCGCCGCCGACCTCATGACCGAAGCGATGAAGGCCGCCGACGCGATCGCCGGCATGTCGCTGCCCGCCGTCATGATGACCAAGGAAAGCGTCAATCGCGCCTACGAGACCACCCTCGGCGAAGGCATCCGCTTCGAGCGCCGCGTGTTCCACGCCATGTTCGCGACCGAAGACCAGAAGGAAGGGATGGCTGCCTTCGTCGAAAAGCGCAAAGCCGTCTGGAAGCATAAGTAGGCGGCCTCGACGCAATCACGCCGGCATGAGCTCCTCCTCTCGTACGAGTGGAGGAGCTTTCTTTTTTGCCACTGGCCGGTCCCCAACCCAACAATTCGCCCGGACGCTCACACCAGAACCGAACCCCCTGCCTTGACTTCGCCACCGTTTTCCATCATCAAAAAAAACGATCATTCGTTTTTCTTTTCGCAACTGCGAGCAAAACCGGCCCTCAAAGTCCCAAAAGATGCCCAAGCTCAATCTAGCCACCCAGGAAGCTAGGCGAACCCACATTCTGGACGCCGCCGAGATCTGCTTTGCCCAGGCTGGCTTCCATCGCACCAGCATGCAGGACATCTGCCGTCACGCCAAAGTCAGCGCCGGCGCGCTCTACGTCTACTTCTCGTCGAAAGAAGCGCTGATCGCCGGCATCGCCGAGCGCGACCGCAACAAACTGGCGAGCCAGTTCGCGGCCATGGCCGACGAGCCCGACCTCAGCGTTGCATTGGGCAAGCTCGGCGAGCACTACGCCATCGAGGAACCGCAGCATAAGCGGCGGCTCTGCATCGAGATCGGCATGGAAGCGGCGCGCAACGAAGCGGTCGGCGAAATCTACCGCTCCGTCGACGAGTTCGTGCAGAGCAGCTTCCAGCAGCTTTTCGAGCGCGCCGCCGCCGCGGGCCGCATTCAGCCTGTCCTGCCGCCGAAAGAACTTGCGCGGATCGTCTGCATCCTCGGCGACGGCATGTTCTGGCGCCGCGCCATAGACCCGGATTTCGACGCCAAGAGTGTGATCCCCGCCATAACCGCCATCGTAGCAGGATTGCTGAACGCCCCGGAGACTCGAAAAGATCCTCAGAAAGGATCTCAGGAAGCAGCCCCGAAACGGGCAAAGCTACCGGCGACGAGGGGCTCTCGCAAAGGAGTTCGTGCATGAACGTCAAACTCACAGGCGCCATCCTCGTCGTAGCGATCGGCGCTGGCCTTTACGCGCAGGGCCTGCCTCCCTTCGACAAGTCGCCGGAAGGGCATGCCTCGACGCGTGAAGCCGCGAAGACGGTCGTCAAGAAGGGCGCACGCGAAGAGGCAGCCCCAGCGGTGTCTGTCGTTCGCGCAGGGCTTGCCCGCATTCGTGACACCGTCCTCGTCACAGGTACCCTCGTTCCTCGTCTCGAAGTGCTCGTGGCCCCCGAAGTCGAAGGGCTTCGCGTCACCGAGTTGCTCGTCGAGGAGGGCGACCGCGTCGAGAAAGGCCAGCTTCTGGCTCGTCTCGAAAAAGAGACGCTCAATTCCTCGCTCGCCCAGAACGACGCGATGCGCGCCAAGGCGACTGCAGCCATAACGCAAGCCCAGAGCAACATCGTCGCCGCCGAAGCGCGTCGCGTCGAAAGCGGCAACGCGCTCGACCGCGCAAGGCCGCTGAGCAAGTCCGGCGTGCTCTCCGACAGCACGCTCGACCAGCGCGAGGCGGCCTCGCGCACGGCCGTGGCCCAGCTCAGGGTCACCGAGGACGGATTGAAGGTCTCCGAAGCCGAGCTGGCCCAGGTCGAAGCCCAGCGCCGCGACATCCTCTGGAAGCTTTCGCGCACCGAGGTCCAGGCCACCGTCGCCGGCACGATCAGCCGCCGCAACGCGCGCATCGGCGGCGTGGCGTCCGGCGCAGCGGTTGCCCAGCCCATGTTCAACATCATCGCGAATGGCGAGATCGAGCTGGAGGCCGATGTGCCCGAGCAGGATCTGGCGCGGCTGAAGGCGGATCAGAAGGCCACAATTTCGATTGTCGGCACCGGAGAAGTCGCAGCCAGGGTTCGCCTCGTCATGCCGGAGATCGACAAGGCAACTCGCCAGGGCCGTGTACGTATCGCCATCGCGGACGGCTCGCGCGTGCGCATCGGGAGCTTCGGCCGCGGCGACGTCCTCGTCCGCGACGCCGAAACTCTGGCCCTTCCCGCGAGCGCCGTTCTGTTCGGCGCTGAAGGTGCCTACGTGCAGCTGGTATCCTCTGGCCGCATCGTGACGCGCAAGGTTGAGACGGGTCTGCAATCGGCAACCCTCGTGGAGATCGTCTCGGGCGTGGCGCCCGGCGATGTCGTCGTCTCCAAAGCCGGCACCTTCCTTCGCGAGGGAGACCTGATCACGCCGGTCGAGTCCCGCAGCAACTCCGCCAAAGTGAATTGATATCCTGCCGCGCATCGCAAGCCGAATCTCGCATTCCGGGCTGAATTGAGGCGCATGCCATGTCGAACCGCATCAATGTATCGGCTTGGTCGATACGCCATCCCGTGTCGCCGCTGCTGATGTTCGTGGTGTTCATCGCGCTCGGCCTTTTCAGTTTCGGCCAGCTGCCTGTTTCGCGCTTTCCCAACATCGACGTGCCGCTCGTCCAGGTCCTGGTTACCCAATCGGGGGCCGCCCCTTCCGAGTTGGAGACGCAGGTGACGAAGAAGGTCGAGGATGCCGTCGCCAGCATCACCGGCGTCAAGCATATCAATTCAACTGTGGTCGAAGGCAGCTCGACCACGGTAGTCCAATTCGAGTTGGGAATTCCCTCCGACCGCACCGTCAATGACGTCAAGGACGCCGTCGCCCGCATCCGCGCCGAGTTGCCCCGCACGATCGACGAGCCGATCATGCAGCGCATCGACATCGAAGGCCTGCCGATTCTCACCTATTCCGCACGCGCGCCGACGAAGACGCCGGAAGAGCTGTCGTGGTTCGTCGACGACACCATCGCGCGCCTGCTGCAAAGCGTGAAGGGCGTCGGCAAGGTCGAGCGCGTCGGCGGCGTCGATCGCGAGATCCGCATCTCGCTCGACCCCGACCGACTGCTCTCGCTCGGGATCACCGCAGGCGACGTCAACCGGCAGGTTCGCGCGACCAACGTCGACCTCGCCGGCGGCCGTGGCGAGATCGGCGCGCGAGAGCAGGCGATCCGGACACTCGCCGGCACGAAGTCGGTCGAAGATCTTGCCCATACGATGATCGCGCTGCCCGGCGGCCGTTCCGTTCGCCTCGATACGCTCGGCACGATCACCGATGCGATCGCCGAACCGCGCCAGTACGCCGAGCTCGATGAAAAGCCGATCGTCGCCTTCGCCATCAGCCGCGCCAAGGGCGCGAGTGACGTCACCGTCGAAGCTGGCGTCGCCAAGAAGATCGCCGAGATCCAGAAAGCTCATCCCGATGTGACCCTCGAGCTGATCGACAGTCAGGTCGTCCACACCCTCGGCGTCTACACAGCCACCATGAAGTCGATGATCGAAGGCGCGATACTCGCCATCCTCGTCGTCTTCGTCTTTCTGCGGGATTGGCGCGCCACCGTCATCGCCGCCGTCGCCCTGCCGCTGTCGATCATCCCGGCGTTCTGGGCGATGGACCTGATGGGGTTCTCGCTCAACCTCGTCAGCTTGCTGGCGCTCACCATCGTCACCGGCATTCTCGTCGACGACGCCATCGTCGAGATCGAGAACATCGTCCGCCATCAGCGAATGGGCAAATCGCCCTACCGCGCAGCTCTCGAAGCCGCAGACGAGATCGGCCTAGCCGTCATCGCGATCACCGCAACCATCATCGCGGTGTTCACGCCGGTCAGCTTCATGGGCGGCATTCCCGGCCAGTACTTCAAGCAGTTCGGCCTCGTGGTCGCCGGCGCGGTGTTCTTCTCGCTGCTCGTCGCGCGCTTCATCACGCCGCTTCTCGCCGCCTTTCTGATGCGCGACACCGGCAAGGAGCATCACGAAGGCCCGGTCATCAAGGCCTACACGCGCCTCATCACCTGGTCAGTAAAGCATCGCATCGCGACGGTCGGGCTCGGCCTCGTGATCTTCGCGATCTCGATTCTCAGCATGCGGCTGCTGCCGGCGGGCTTCCTCCCCCCCGAGGACAACGGCCGCATTCTCATCGCGTTCGAGCTGTCGCCAGGCTCGCGCCTCGAGGACACCCGCAAGACCGCCGCTGAAATCAGCCGGAAACTGAAGGAGCGTCCCGAGGTCCGGAACGTATATGTCACCGGCGGCCGCATCCTCGGTGCGGGCAACGAGGTCCGCAAGGCAACCCTCGTCGTCATGACCACGCCGAAGAAGGAACGCAAGCTCGACGCCAACGGTTTGAAGCAGGTGTTCGCTGCCGAGCTTCAGCGCATCCCCGACATTCGCTATTGGTTCCTGCAGGAGAACGGCCAGCGCCAGTTCCAGATGGTAGTCGTCGGCCGCGACGGTCCGGCCGTCGAGAAGGCCGCAGCTGCGATCACAAGCGAAGGCAAGCGCCTGTCGCTGATCGCGGAGGTCATCTCAACCGCCGAGCTGGAGCGCCCCGAGCTGCGCGTCATCCCTGATCGCGAACTGGCCGCTCGCCTCGGCATATCGACCGAAAACATCGCCGAAGCCGTGCGCATAGCAACGATCGGCGACGTCGGACCCCAGCTCGCCAAGTTCGATGCCGGCGACCGCCAGGTCCCGATCCGCGTGCAGTTGCTGGAAAGCGCCCGCGCCGATCCGCAGATCCTAAGAGCGCTCCGGGTTCCGACGGCAGCCGGCGCGGCTGTGCCGCTGGCCTCTCTCGCGAGCTTCCAGTACGGCCAGGGTCCGACCACCATCGACCGATACGACCGCCAGCGCCGCGTCACCATCGGTGCCGATCTCGTCGGCAACACCCCGCTCGGCGAA
>CAMDMH010000300.1 GCA_945901835.1 Devosia equisanguinis
CGATAACCCGGCACTCCTCGAAGCCGTCACACTCTTCTCGCCCGATCGAGCGGCCGAACTACTGCAGAAGATCGTTGCCGCGAACGCCGTGAATACACTCGGCTCCTGCGGCGCGCTGCTCGCCAGCGCATTGAAAGGTGCGTTCGCGAAGCCGCCGATGCAGTTGCAAGGCGCTGCGAAAACGCTTCTCGATCTGCTTCCTGGCGATCCGGCGTCAGCACCACAGGACCAATGGGGCCGGCCGCGAGTGGCTAAGCCTGATGCGGCCTTCATCGCTGACCTTGTCGATGTCGTTGATCGCATCGATGACGGCCTCGCCAGGCAAGCCGCGGCCCACGTCCTCGCGTGGCCGCGTCACTTCGATCTCGACCGCATCCTCGTCCCCGCGGCCAAACGATTGATCCAAGCCAAGCGCCGGAGGGGAGCGGCATTCGACGCTGTGTACACGGCAGTGGTCGTGCACCTCGAGACGCGCATCGGGGAACCGTTGGAAGCCCCACGAGATTGGACCCGCCCAAGCGCCATTGGCTGTCGCTGCCAACAATGCGCCGAGCTATCTGCTTTTCTGGCGAACAGTACCCGCGAGAGCTGGACGTTGAGAGCGGCCCAGCAGGTCCGCACCCACGTCGAGAATGAGATCCGCCGCGCCGGCGCCGATGTCGATACACAGACGCTGCGCCGCGGGTCGCCGCACAGCCTGATCACGGCCAAGAACCAGGCGAGCTACAAGCGGCGCGTCGCGCAACGCCAAAAGGATCTGGCCGACCTCGCGGCACTCCGCCGGTAATCGCACTCTTTGGTCGCAGACGTCGCAGTTGCAGCTGTCGGTTGGTTGCGGGCTAGGTGCACCCTAATTTGAACCAACACCATAAGGCATTGATTTTACTGCGCTGACGTCGACAGCCTTGCTGGCCTAGACGAAAGATCTTTGAAATATATGAGGAATTTTCAAGAGTTGGTTGCGGGGGCTGGATTTGAACCAACGACCTTCAGGTTATGAGCCTGACGAGCTACCGGGCTGCTCCACCCCGCGTCACCATAGGGATCGGACATGCGGCGCGAGGGCCGACACTACATCCGATCATCATGACATCCGACAATGAAGCGAACAATGGGGTACTAGAGGCCGCCGCAGTTCGCTTCAGGGCTCGCCAGGCAGCGGCGAGTAGGGGACTTATAGCATATCCTTTCTCGAAGTGAACCCTTGATGTGCACGTTTGGCGACTTGTTTTTCAGGCGCCTTCCCAACCACCTCCCGAACCGTCTGATCCGGCCATGATCGCACACGATCTTTCCGTCGTACCCTTATGTTATTAAATGTATATTTATCCCCTCCCCCCACTTGGCGATGCAGCTGGATTTCAGCGCCACAGGACGCGGCCTTACCGTCGCATTGCATCGCGCATGGATTGCATCAACAATAATACAAGCGGTGCTCGGCACTCTGAATTGCCCAGATCTCCCGCACCGATTTCGACGCCGATCTGGATTTCGGTGAGGCGCGACAAGCCGCGCCACATGACGACGTTGCCGGGCGGCGGATCGCTGGCTCTGATGAGGTAGCCACCGAGGCGCCCGAGCTTGTCGAGGTCGTGCGACGGTGTTCTTCGTCGCCGTCCCTCGCCGACGGGATGACGGGCAAGGTGGTCAAGCACGCGGATCTCGCTCTTGGCCAAAGCCTTCGTTGGCCGCGCATCTACCTCGGTAGTCGCGTCATTGTACTGGCATCCACCCCCGGCCGGATCATCGAGACCATCGATTTGAATCCGCCCAGGCCCCGCGATCACCTAACCACGCGAGAGCATCCTGAACTCCTCTCCCACCGGCACCAACTCTTCGGCCTGTTGCAGGATCACTGACCGATGGGTGCTAAGTGGCGAAACTTCCGGAATACGGTAACCGGCAAGCCGAAGGCAAAGTCTCGGCAATGGCCGCAGCCATCCGAGCGCGGTAATCAAAACCGCGATCGAAATGCAGCAGATCTTGCGCGACGAACACCGATTGACGCCGCCTCAACGACAAACGAGATCCGCGCGATGAGTGCGCTCATGGAGCGGCCGATCTTTGCGCGCTGCACCGTGATACCACTTTCTCGGTTCGTGATCTGGGAGGCAGCAAGCCTTTTGTCGCGCAGCAAGTTCGACTACCACTCGAGTCAGTCGGCCATTCTGTGCGCAAGCTGGCTTGTCTTCGCCGATGGCTCGGTGCTCCTGTCGACGTGGCAGACGTTCGAGGCTGCCGCTGCCGGTCTTCTTCTTGCGATCGCGCTGGGTGTGATGGCCGGAGCCGTGATCGGCCTGTCGCCATTAGCCGAGGTTGCGGCACTCCCGACAATCGAGGGCCATCGCGTGATCCCCTCGGTCGCCTACATTCCGATGGCGTTGTTGCTGTTCGGCTACGGGCTGCTCATGGAAGGCAGCGCCGTCTTCTACGCCTGCGTGTGGCCCGTGCTGGTCGCGACAATCGACGCTGTCCGCGGTGTCGAGCCTCGCTTGATCGAGGTCGGGCGCTCCATGCAGTTCAGCTTTGCTGAAAGCATCTGGAAGATCGTCCTTCCCGCGGCGCTGCCGCGCATCATGGTAGGCACCAAGATCGCGGTGGGCTTTGCGCTGGTCGTGGCGGTCACGGTCGAGATCGTGGTGAACCCGCGCGGGCTCGGATACGCGCTCGTCGTGGCACAACAGCAGCTGGACGTCGATCTCATGAATGCCCAGCTACAATGGTTGGGGCTCCGTGGCGTCGCGATGAACGCGGTGATCGAGCGCCCCGGGGGCGCTCGCTCCCGGAAACGTCACAGCGAGGCCGGCATGAACTCGCTGATTTCACGTCCACCGTGGTGGCTTGGTGTCGTCTTCCTGGTCGCACTGCAGGGCTTGTTGCTGGCGGCGAGCGCGGCGCAATTCCTTTCGCCGGTCTACTTCCCTACGCCGTCTTCAGCCTTTCGTGTTCTTGGCGAGCGGCTACGCGACGGATCGATCTGGCCGTCACTCGGCAACAGCATGATGCGCATGTTCTATGGCTGGGCGTTGGCCTGCCTCTTGGGCATCGCGCCCGGTGGACTGGTCGGCAGCGCGGCGGTCATGCGCGATTATCTTCGGCCGATTCTCGAGTTCTTCAGGCCGCTGCCGGCATCGGTTATCATACCGATGGCCGTGTTGTTCCTGGGGCTTTCCAACCAGATGTCGATCCTCGTCATCGCATTCGTCTCGATCTGGCCGGTCTTACTTGGCAGCGTACAAGGCTTCTCTACGGTCAAGGCCCGACTCATCGAATTTTCGACATGCTGCAGATGACTTGGGCGGAGCTAGTATTGAGCCTGACCATTCCTTCCGCCTTGCCCGACATCACGACAGGTGCCAGGATCAGCCTCGCGATCGCGCTCATCCTCGCTGTCGTGACCGAGATGCAGGCATCTCTGCCCGGTCTCGGTAGCGATACATTCCAAGCTCGGCGCGCTTTCCGCAGCCCCGAGCTCTATGCCGGCCTCGGCGTGCTCTTGTTCCTCCTCAGCCATGCATTGCGGCTCATAGAACGCCGGCTTTTGCGCTGGCGCAATCCGCAGAACTGAAAGGTCGGACGCTTTGGGTTACTTTGTTGGAACGGATGTCGGCGGTACGTTCACGGACCTGTGGGTCGCGGACGAGAGTGGCGCCACGCGCGTCTTCAAGACTCCGACGACGAAAGACGTGCAAACCGGCGTGCTCGACGCCGTCGCGCTGGCAGCCGAGGGGTTCGGCCTGACGGTGGAGCAATTCTGCGTCAAGATCGAGCGCTTCGGGCACGGAACGACTGTCGGGCTCAATGCGCTACTGACAGGCAGTGGTGCCAAAACCGGCATCCTCACGACACGCGGCTTCGCCGACACGCTCGAGATCGGCCGCCTTACGCGACAGTCGACTGGGCTCAATGAGCACGAGTACACCGACAGCTTCTTGCGAAACCGCTTCCCGCCGCTGGTGCCGCGCAATCTCATTATTGAGATCGACGAACGTATCGACGTCAACGGACGTGTGATCACGCCGCTCGATGAGACCCAAGCGCGGGCCGCGATCCGCGCCATGGCAAAACGCAGCACCGAGGCGGTTGCGATCTGCACCTTGTTTGCCACGATCAATCCCATACACGAGCGACGGCTTCGCGAGATCGTGCGCGAGGAGATGCCGAACGCCTACATCAGTGTCAGCCACGAGGTCAGCCCGAGCGTTGGCGAGTATGCGCGAATGTCGACGACTTCAGCCAATGCTGCGCTCGGGCCGATCGCGGGCGGATACCTCTCGGCACTCGAGGCCAATCTGAAGGCCGCCGGCCTGCGCGTCCCCGTTCTGATGATGACCTGCGCGGGCGGCGTCTTGCCGACAGAGGCGCTCAATGACCGTCCAGTATTCGCCCTGTTCTCGGGCCCGGCCGGTTGCGTCAAGGGCGCTCAAGCCATCGGCGCCGCAATAGGTTTGAAGAACATCCTCTCGACGGATATCGGCGGTACGAGCTTCGATGTCGGTGCCATCGTCGATGGCAAGCCGATCATGCGCGCAGGGCTCTCGATCGGGGGCGCCGACCTTCGCGTACACTCGATCGACGTCGATTCGATCGGTGCCGGTGGTGGCAGCATCGCCTGGATCGACACCGGCGGTGACTTGCGCGTCGGTCCGAAGAGCGCCGGCGCCAACCCCGGTCCCGCCTGTTATGGCCGCGGCGGCACAGAGCCGACGGCGACCGACGCCGATCTCGTACTCGGCGTCCTCGATCCGGACAACTTCATCGGCGGGCGCCTCAAGCTCGATGTCGGCGCGGCGCGGCGCGCAATGGAAACGCGCATCGCCAAGCCGCTGAGTATGTCGATCGAGGAGGCGGCGTGGGGCATACGGACAATCCTCGACAGCCGCATGGCTGATCTCCTACGCCGCATGACGGTGGAGCGCGGCTACGACCCCAAGACCTTCGCTCTGTTCGCCAATGGCGGCGCTGGCCCATCGCATGCGTGGTCTCTCGCTGCCGACCTCGGCCTCGAAGGCTTCGTCGTTCCGGCGGCGGCGACGGCGCTGTCGGCGCTCGGCACGGCCGTCTCGGATTTCCAGTTCAACACGGAGCGCGCTGCCTACGTCCGCGTGCAGGGAGGTCGCAACATCACGGCTGCGGAGACATCGCTGATCGAGAAGGGGCTGGCTGAGGCCGCGGCCGAGGCCAC
>CAMDMH010000301.1 GCA_945901835.1 Devosia equisanguinis
GTGCGGGTCGTCCTGCCGTTTGGTCCCGGTGGCATCGCCGACGTGACGATGCGTCTGGTGGCCGGCAAACTTTCCGAGCGCGTGGGCCAGCAGTTCGTGATCGAGAACAAGCCCGGCGCCGGCGCGATCAACGCCGCCATGGCGGCGAAGTCGTCGCCGCCCGATGGCTATACGCTGCTGCTGAACGGCAACGGCTCCGCGCTCAGCGTGTCGCTGTTCAAGTCGCTTCCCCATGACATCGTAAAAGATTTCTCGACCATCTCGGTTCTGGCGCAGTTCGATATGCTGCTCGTGACCAAGACCGGCGGGGAATTCGGCACTGTCGCCAAGCTCGTCGATGGCGCCCGCGCCAAGCCGGGCAAGCTCAACTTCGGCACGGTCGCCGCCGGCAGTACCCAGAACCTTGCCGCCGAGATGTTCAAGGTCGTCACCGGCATCGACGCGGCCGTGGTGACGTTCCGCACCTCACCGGATCTTGTGACCGCACTCATGCGGGGCGACGTCGATGTCGGTTTCGACTATCTCGCCGCGTTCGCCTCCAGCCTTTCCGACAAGAACCTGAAGATCATCGCAGCTGCCGGCGAAAAGCGCAGCCCGCTGACGCCGGATACGCCGACCGTCGTAGAAAGCGGCTGTCCCGACTACGTCGTGACTTCCTGGAACGGCGTATCGGCCCCCTTCGGAACGCCAGGTGATGTCATCACCAAGCTCAATCGCGAGATCAACGACGTGTTGAAACTGCCCGACGTGCAGGCTCGCTTCGTACAGCTCGGCATGGAGGCCGTCGGTACTACGCCGGAGGGAATGGCCAAGCGGATGCAGGAAGACATCGTTCGCTGGCGTGGCGTGATTACCAAGCTCGGTTTGCAGAGATAATCGCCCGCCAGGGATACCAGGGACAGGAGACCAGGACGTGAGTACGAAACCAACCATTGGAGCGGACCGGCCGCGCCTCAAGATCGCGATCGCAACGTCCGGCCACACGAAGGCGCTCAAGAACGGCAGCGTTCCGATCGAAGGCGTGGACCCGGACTTCATCGAGGTCGTGCCGATCATCGGCGCCTTCCGCCGTATGGTGCGCGATCTCGAGTTCGACATCTGCGAGATGGCGCCGACCACCTACATGATGGCGCGCGCGCTCGGCGCGCCGTACATCGCCCTGCCGTTGTTCGTGATGCGCCGTTTCCACCACGGCGGCTTCGTCACGCGACCGGAGGCTAACATCAAGGCGCCGAAGGATCTGGAAGGCAAGAAGGTCGGCGTGCGCGCCTACTCGGTGACGACCGGCGTGTGGACGCGCGGCATCTTCACCAACGAGTACGGCATGGATTCGTCCAAGGTGACGTGGGTCGTCGACGACGAGGAGCACGTCACGCAGGTGAAGCTGCCTCCCAACGTGATCCACGCACCGGAGGGCAAGTCGCTCGCCGGCATGATGGCGGCAGGCGAGCTGCAGGCGGGCTTCACCGGCCCCGCCGGCATAGGCCGTGCAGGTCCGCCGACCGGCAACTGGGAGGTCGGCGGGCAGACGCCGGCGCAGGTCTATCCCGAGCTGATCCCGGACGTGGAGAAGGTCGAACACGACTGGTATCGCCGCACGAAGATCTATCCGATCCATGGCACGATCGTCATCAAGGACGAGGCGCTGAAGAAGCACCCCTGGCTCGCGCGCTCGCTGATGGACGCGTTCAGCAAGGCGAAGGCGCCGTATCTCGTCGACCTGAAGGCCGGCAAGGGCGATACGCCCGACGACAAGAAGTATCGCGGCTTCCTGCCGTTGATGGACGATCCGCTGCCCTATGGCGTGTCGGCCAATAAGGCGAGCACCGAGGCGTTGATCACCTATGCGCTGCAGCAGAAGCTCATCCCGTCGCGGCCGAATTTCTCCGACGTGTTCGTCGAGATCGACCATTGAACCAATGGCAATCCAATGGCACAGCCGAACGGCAAACGCCGCTTGAGGACGCTGCTCGGCACCTATCCTCACACGGCCGCACTCAAGGACCGAACCCTCACCTCGGACCGGATCGAGTTCGACTTCACCGAGTTCACGCCGGTCTGGGACGGGTTCGACTCGATGGTGCGCCACCATGCGTTCGACGTTTCCGAGATGGCTGCCGTGACCTACATGGCGGCCATGGCCTACGACAAGCCGATGGTGCTGCTCCCTGCTGCCATGTTCGGCCGCTTCCAGCATCCCTTCGCGATCTACAACGCGGACCGCGGCCCGATGCGGCCGCAGGACCTCAACGGCAAGCGCGTCGGCGTTCGCGCCATCACCACGACGACGGGCGCATGGCTGCGTGGCATTCTAGCCAATGACTACGGCGTCGACCTCGACAGCGTCAGCTGGATCACGTTCGAGGAAGCGCACGTCGCCGAATGCGAGGATCGGAGCGAGCGCGCGCCGCCGGGCAAGTCGATCGTGCAGATGTTGCTGGATGGAGAGTTGGACGCGGTGCTCGGCGAGCGCAGCGCCGATCCGCGCATCCACAACCTGTTCGGCGATCCGGAAGCCGAAGCCGCGCGGTGGTACCAGAACAACAAGGTCGTGCCGATCAATCATCTCGTCGTGGTCAGCAGGGAACTCGTCGAAACCGAGCCCGAGACCGTCCGCGAGGTCTATCGACTGCTGCTCGAAGGCAAGACCACCTCGGGCGAACCGGCAGCAAACCCCGATCCGATCCCCTTCGGCATCGAGCAGAACCGTCCCGCCCTGCAGTTGATGGCAGATTACGCCTTCCAGCTCGAGCTCGTGCCGAAGCGCTATTCGGTCGACGAGATGTTCGAGCCCGTCCGTCGTTTGCTCGCTTGATCGGGACTTCGCGCCGCAACGCCACCAGCACGGAAGAAGGCCAAGCGGCGATCGAAGCAGGAAGCGCCCGCGCAGCTCAGCTTCGCTTTTTCCTGAGCACTGATCGAAAGTTTCGACCTACCAAGGGCTCTCGGCTTTCAGTCATCCGCTCGCGGCCCAAGCCCGGTCGCGGCCTCGTCGCGCAGAAAAGGACCGTCCGCCGGATTATCCGCTCGACCGAATCAATCCTGCTTGCCTAAGAAGCGCTCGAGCCAGTGGATGTCGTAGATGCCGTTGACGATGTCGGGCTGGCGGACCAGCTCGGAGAACAGCGGCGTGGTGGTCTCGACGCCGTCGATAACGAACTCCGACAGGCAGCGGCGCAACCGCATCAGGCATTCGTTGCGGTTCTTGCCGTGCACGATCAGCTTGCCGATCAAGCTGTCGTAGTTGGGCGGGATGCGATAGCCCTGGTAGACGCCGCTGTCGACGCGCACGCCGAGGCCGCCTGGAGGATGCCAGTACGTGATCTTGCCGGGCGAGGGGCGAAAGGTCTTCGGGTTCTCGGCGTTGATGCGGCACTCGATGGCGTGGCCGGAGAACGTGATGTCCTCCTGGCGCATCGATAGCGGCGAACCCGACGCCACACGGAGCTGCTCCAGCACGAGGTCGATGCCGGTGATCGCCTCGGTCACGGGATGCTCGACCTGCAGGCGGGTGTTCATCTCGATGAAGTAGAACTCGCCGTCCTCGTAAAGGAACTCGACGGTGCCGGCGCCGCGATACTTGAGCTTCTGCATCGCCGCGGCGACGGTCGAACCGATCTTCTGTCGCTGTGCGTCGTTGAGGGCGGGGCTCGGCGCCTCCTCCCACACCTTCTGATGGCGGCGCTGCAGCGAGCAGTCGCGCTCGCCCAGATGGACGGCGTTGCCGCGGCCGTCGCCGAACACCTGGATCTCGATGTGGCGCGGCTTCTGCAGATACTTCTCGATGTAGACGCTGTCGTCGCCGAACGCCGCCTTCGCCTCGGCGCGCGCGGTCGACAGCGCCGAGCCGATCTCGGCCTCGTTGCGCGCGACCTTCATGCCGCGTCCGCCGCCGCCCGACGCTGCCTTGATCAGCACGGGAAAACCCATCGCGTGCGCGACCTTCAACGCTTCGGCCTCGGTGGTGACGGCCCCGTCCGAACCCGGCACCACGGGAATGCCCAGCCGCTTGGCGGTTTCCTTCGCTTCGATTTTGTCGCCCATGATCCGGATGTGCTCGGACGTCGGACCGATGAAAGTGATCTGATGTTCTTCGAGGATCTCGGCGAAGCGCGCGTTCTCCGACAGGAAGCCGTAGCCGGGATGGACCGCGTCGGCGCCGGTGATTTCGCAGGCTGCCAGCAGGCGGGGAATATTGAGATAGCTCTCTGACGCCGGCGGGGGGCCGATGCACACGCTCTCGTCGGCGAGGCGGACGTGCATGGCGTCGGCGTCGGCGGTCGAGTGCACGGCCACGGTCGCGATGCCGAGCTCCTTGCACGCGCGCTGGATGCGCAGAGCGATCTCCCCGCGATTGGCTATCAGAACTTTGTCGAACATGGGCTCGCTGCGCTCGCTGGCAATAGGCAGCAGGCAATAGGCAATAGCGCCTCGCCGAACTCAGAACCCATTGCCTATTGCCTATTCACTATTGCCTTACTCGATCACGACGAGAGGCTCGCCGAACTCGACGGGTTGGCCGTTCTCGAAAAGGATCTGCATCACGGTGCCCGACTTCGGCGCCGGAATGTGGTTCATCGTCTTCATTGCTTCGATGATGAGCAGCGTCTGCCCCTGGCTGACGCGCGAGCCGACTTCGATGAAGAAGGCTGCGCCCGGCTCCGGCGCGCGATAGGCGGTGCCGACCATCGGTGACTTCACCGCGCCGGGATGCAACGCGGGATCGGCCGGGGCTGCAGCAGCCGCCGGCTGTGCAGCGCCAGCGGCCGCGCCCGAGGCGGAAGCGGCGTAAGCGCCAGCAGCGATGGTAAGGTTCCGGGCCACGCGGATACGCAGCCCAGCCTTCTCGATTTCGATCTCGGACAGGCCGGTCTCGACCAGGAGTTGCGCCAACTCACGGATCGCCTCCTGCTCGATGCTGACTTTGTCCTTGCTCTCTTTAGCCATTCTCTACTCGCCCTTCCCTCACGACCCGCCCTTCCTTCGAGAAACTGGTCCTCGACAAACCGGGGCGGGCCCGGACGGCAGCTTCAAGCCGCCGACTATCTTAACTTCCAGCCTTCAGATGCTCGACCAAGGCGTCGATGGCCATCGTGTATCCCTTGACGCCAAAACCGCAGATAACGCCGATTGCAGCCATTGCCACATACGAATGATGACGGAAACTCTCGCGT
>CAMDMH010000302.1 GCA_945901835.1 Devosia equisanguinis
TTGACGCCGAGACTGTCGAAATGGTGCTCGCCGATCCAGGCGGAGTTCATGCCGATCTTGTCCGCCAGGATTGCCTGCTCGCGGATCTCGAGAATGAACTGCTCGGGGCTGCGACCGACCTGCGGGTATGCATTGTCGCTCAGCGTGAAATAGCCGAATTCCATGGTGCTCTCCCTGTTGTTGGGCCTTTGACGGCGGCCCAGCCTTCAGTCTGGGGCGGAAGTTATTTGCAGTGTCAACATTTGTAAATGCAAATCTTGCAATCGCGCGGAACGCGCCATAGCTTGCGGCCTCATGAGCCAAACGACCACATTCGCCGCGCCTTTGGAAGGTTCAGAGGGATACCGGCTGAGCACTTCTTTTCCCTACATCGTCCGCCGCGTCGGTCTTCGGATCGGCGAGCTGTTCGACCGGGCGGTCGCGCCTTATGGCGTGGATGTATCGATGTACCGCGTCGTCGCGGCGCTGGCCGAAGGCGACCGGCAGCAGTTGGGCAAGCTCAGCGAGATCACGTCGATCGAGCTGTCGACGCTGTCGCGTCTTGTGGGAGCGATGGCGGCCAAGGGGTTTCTCACGCGGCGGCGGCCCCGCGGTAACGGGCGGATCGTAGAGATTTCGCTGTCGCTGAAGGGGCGCCGGCTGGCGGCCGATCTGATGCCGGTGGCGGTGCGCTTCGAGGCGGCGGCTGTCAAGGGGCTGGGCGAGGCGGACGTGGTCCGGCTGAAGGCGCAGCTCGAGGTTGCCTATCGCAACCTCGACTCGCTGGAGCAGGAACTGGCCGCAATATCGGTGGATACTAAGCCCGCGCGAAGGAAACGGCGCAGCGCTCGGACGGAGGCGGCGGACTGATCCATGAACGCTGCCAGTGAAATGCTTCGGCTGATCGTGACCTCGGGGCCATCGTCTTATGCGCTCCTCGATTCGGGGAATGGCCGCAAGCTCGAACGGTTCGCGACGGTCGTGATCGACCGACCCGAGCCGCAGGCGATGTGGCAGCCGGGATTGGCGCGCAGCGATTGGGCGAAGGCCAACGCCGTTTTCTCGGCGTCTACCGAGGACGAGGAAAAGGGCCGCTGGCGGATCGACAAACCCGTGCCGGAGTTCTGGCCGATCGAGGTCGAGGGCACGCGTATGCGTCTGCGCCTCGCGGGTCTCTGGCACATGGGCTTGTTTCCCGAGCAGCTGCCGCACTGGCAGTGGATGGTGGCGCGCTTGGGTGGGGTGTCAGACCCTCCGGGTCTGTCACCCGGCACAGGTTCATCGTCGGACAAAGGTGTCAGGCCCGGAGATTCTGACACCACAAAGCGCGTCCTTAACCTCTTCGGCTACACCGGTGCGGCCTCGCTGATCGCGGCGCGGGCCGGCGCGGAGGTCGTCCACGTCGATGCATCGAAGAAAGCGATAGCCTGGGCGCGCGAGAACCAAACGGAGTCCAAGCTCGCCGATGCCCCGATCCGTTGGATCTGCGAGGACGCGCGCAAGTTCGTGGCCCGCGAGGTGCGCCGCGGCCGTGCGTATCATTCGATACTCGTAGATCCCCCGAAGTTTGGACGCGGTCCTGATGGCGAGGTTTGGGAACTGTTCGATCATCTGCCGGCGCTGCTGTCGGATTGCGCCAAGCTGCTGGCCCCGGAAGGCGCGCACATGATCCTCACGGCGTACGCGATTCGTGCGTCGTCGCTGGCGCTCGATGGACTGATGCGCGAGACGCTGCGGGATCGCGGCGGCCTTTTCGAGAGCGGTGAATTAGCGCTCCAGGAAGCGAGCGGACGGCGATTGATCGGTACGTCGCTCTATTCGCGGTGGGCGGCTGATTGACGACCACTGCGTGCGTTGCCGGGGTGGGGCCGCTGTGGCAACGTCGACGCGAACAGGAGACCGCCCATGCTCACGCTGCCCAAGCACAACCGCTACGATTTCTCGCCGATCACCGAGCGCAAGGATTACTCCTGGCCGGGGGATAAGCGGCTTGCTGTGTGCCTCACTACCAACATCGAGGTGTACGCGTATCGCAAGGGCACCGGCTGGGATCCCGCGAAGAAGGGCGAGCCGCAGCAGCAGCGCAATTACGCTTGGCGCGACTACGGCAATCGAATTGGCATCTGGCGCTTCTTCGAGATGTTCGAGCAATTCAACGTGCCGGCCGCGCACAACATCAACTCGCTGCTCTACACCTACCATCCACAGATCACCGACAAGATCCGCGAGCGCGGCGACGAGGTGATCGGCCACGGACGCACCAACGCCGAACGGCAGGGCGATCTGTGGGAACTCGACGAAATGCGCCTGATCGACGACGTGACGAAAGAGATCACGCTGCGCGAGGGCAAGCCGCCGCGCGGCTGGATGGGACCGGCGGCGTCGGAAAGCAACGTCACGATCGATCTGCTCAAAGAGGCCGGCTACAAGTACGTGCTCGATTGGCCGGCCGACGATCAGCCGTTCTGGTTGTCGACGCGGGCGGGACCGATCCTGTCGGTGCCATACCCCGCGGAACTCAACGACAGCGCCGTGATCGTGCATCGCGAAGGCACCGCGAACGATTTCGCCGACATGATCGTGGCGGGTTTCGACGAGATGGCCGAGCAGTCACGCGCCCATCCGCTGGTCATGACGATTTCACTGCACCCGTTCATGATGGGCCAGCCGTTCCGTTTGCCCGCACTCCGCAAGGCGCTGGCGCATTGCGTGCAGAACGAGGCGCGCGACCGCGTGTGGTGGACGACGCCCGGCGCGATCGCGGATTACTGCTATACGCTGCCGCCGGGAATCATTTCTGGGAAGGGGCCTGGGCAGGCCTGAGTTTCAATTCGGCACGACGCCGCTCGCCCTGATGATTGGTGCCCACTTCGCGATTTCCTCCACGACATACTTGCCGAAGTAAGCAGCCGGGCGCCGTTGCGGCGGCATGATCGTCGTCCCAGTCTCGCGCAGTCGCTGCTCGACGGCCGGCTTGTCGAGCGTCTTGTTCAACCTCAGGGCCAGGCGCGCGATGACCGCCACTGGCGTACCCGTGGGTGCGAAAAACCCCATCCAGTAGTAGCCATCGATGTTGGGAAAGCCTTGCTCGCGGGCGGTCGGCAATCCCGGCAGAAGTGGCGAGCGCTCCTGCGTCAGCACGGCCAGCGCCTTGATCGACTTCGCTTCCATGAGAGGCATCGCGCCTGCGGCCAGCGGGCAGTACAAGTCGAGGTTGCCCGACAACATGTCCTGCAGGGCAGGCGCCGACCCGCGATAAGGCACGTGCGCGATCTTCGCGCCGACGGAAACCGCGAGTTGCGAACACGCCAGATGCGGCGCCGAACCCAGGCCCGACGAGCCGAACTGCATCTTGTCCGCGTTCGCCAGCATATAGGCGGCGAGTTCCTTCATGTTCGTCGCGGGCAAGCTATTGCGCGCCAGAAGCACCATCGGCTGCTCGGCGGCGAGCAGGATCGGCACGAAGTCGGTGACCGGATTGTAGGGCGGGTTCTTATACAGCGACTGGCTCTGGGCCATCGTGTCGATGCCGCCGAGCAGGATCGTGTAGCCGTCGGCGTCGGCCTTGGCTGCGCGCGCCGCCCCGATCGTACCGCCGGCCCCACCGACGTTCTCGACGACGACGGCCTGGCCGAGGTCTTCGGCCATATGCGCAGACAAGATGCGGGCGATGATGTCGGAGCCGCTGCCGGGACCAAAGGTCACGATCATCGTGATGTGACGCGCGGGCCAAGTCTGGGCGGAGGCGGGCAGGCTTGCGATCACCGCAAGCGCGAGTGTCGCCATAAGGCGGTTGAGAACCATTCGTTTCCTCCTGAGTGGCGCAATTCAGTTCGCGCTCACTCTGTGTCACTTCCGATCAATTCAGCACGATTCCACTCGCCTTGATGATGGTGGCCCACTTGGCCACCTCGGCTTCGACGAACTTCTGTGCATACTCGGGCGAGCGCTTGTCCTTGGGCTGGGGGACGACCGCGATCGTTTTGAGGCGTTCCTGGATCACCGGGGTATCCAGCGTCTGATCGATCACCTGGGCGAGCTTGGTGACGAATTCACGCGGCGTGCCTTTCGGATAGGCCGCCATGCTCCAGAAGTAGCTGTCCATGTCGGGCAAGCCCTGCTCCTGCGCCGTCTTCACATCGGGCACGAACGGCGATTTGGTCTTGCTCATCACGGCGATGGTGCGTAGCGCCTTGCTGTCGATGTGCGGCATCGCGGACGCGGCCAGCGAGCAGAAATAGTCGATGCGGCCGGCGATCATGTCCTGCAGGGCGGGGCCGGAACCGCGGTAGCTTACGTGGACGACGTCGGCGTCCATCCATTTCGTGAGCTGCGCGCAGGTGAGGTGCGACGCCGAACCGAGCCCCGAGGAAGCGAACTGCATCTTGGCGAAGTTCGCCTTCGCGTAGGCCGTCATCTCCTTGAGGTCGTTGACCGGCAGGTCCTTGCGGATAACCAGCATCAAGGCCTGGTCGCCGACGAGGGCGACTGGCACGAAGTCGGTCAGGGCGTTGTACTGCGGCGTACGGTAGAGCGTCTGGTTCTGGGCGAGCGTGTCGGTGCCGCCGAGGACGAACTGGTAGCCATCCGGTTCCGAGCGCGCGACGCGAGCCACGCCCACCATGCCGCCAGCGCCGCCGACGTTCTCGACGATTACCTGCTGGCCCAGGATCTCGGACATGCGTGCGGCAAGCAGGCGGCCCAGGCCATCGGAAGCGCTGCCGGCGGCGAACGGCACGACCATCGTGACGTGCCGAGACGGCCAGGCTTGCGCCAGGGCTGGGGGCGCTGCGGCCATTGCCATGGTTGCCAGGGCCGTCAGGCCTGCTGCTAGGGTCGATATGCGGTTATGCGACATTTCCCATCCCTTCGGTTGGCGGTTTCCGTTTACGATGCCCATCGGGACAGGCTTTGCAAGCCGCAACCTTGTGCAAGGCTGCTGGACGATCGGGCAAAGTTGCTGCACAGCCTTGCGACGCGCAGATAGTGCGCGTCATTTCCCCGATGGACGTTGCTCCCGGAGGGGATGCGACCTTTCAGCAGAAATCGGGCGCGCAGAGCCCCCGGGGCAGCAGAACGTCAGGACCACCGATGCCGCGCGAGCCGACCCTCATTACCAGCCTGCAGAACGACCGGGTCAAGCTGATCCGCTCGCTCGACATGCGCAAGGCGCGCCGCGAGACCGGTGTGTTCG
>CAMDMH010000303.1 GCA_945901835.1 Devosia equisanguinis
AGCAGGTTCTGCTGGGTTTTCAGCTCTTCGTGACCATAGAGCCCCTTGTTATGGGAGCCGGGGATGAACCGCATACAGCCCGAGGCGATCGAAGCTTCAGAAATCGCCAGCCAGGCCGTGCATGTGTCGGGCGGGTCGATGCCATAGTACGTGGAATCCTGATGCCAAGAGACGAAGGTCTTGTCGTCGGCCTCCTTCTGGAAAAAGCTGGAGCCCCAGCACAGGATGTCGGGTCCAATCAGATCTTCTACCGCGTCAAGCAGTTTTGGATGTGAAACGACGTCGGTGAGAAACGGAAACGGCAGATGCGCCTTGATCTGGCAGCGCTTCTGGATCTGTCCGCCGAGTTTCTTTTCGACCTCTTCGACGTGCCGCCTGACTTCGAGGCATTCATCTGCGGAAAGCAGGTCGACGGGACCGAGAAAACCCTTGTCGGCGTAGAAGTCGATCTGTTGTTGGCTCAGCCTGTTCGGCATGGTGCGTCCTCACGCTTGGCGTTTTCTTCCCGCGAGCGCTCTTCGGCGCTGTGCTGAAAAGCTACGCTTCGCGCCCCGGGCACACAAGCACCTCATAGGTGCGCTACCTGCTGGGTAGTCATACGGCCCAAGCAATACCTCGCGCGGGTCATCGCGATGAGACCGATCGCCCGGAACAGATCAAGGCAGCGGCAGGGCTTCGTGCTCTTTCAAGGTCTTGCCGCTGTCGTTGTCGACCTCGGCCATCTTGACGCGATAGCCCCACAGATGGGCGACGTGCTGGAGGGTGCGGTCGCACTGCTCCTTTTCGAGCAGAACGCCATTGCGCACGCGATGCTGCAGCGTCAGGCGGCGGCCGCCGGCGAGATCGGCACTGACGACCTGGATGTCGGGATCGCGCGCGGCGCTGTCGTACTGGGCCGCGAGTGCGTTGCGCACCCTGCGATAACCATTCTCGTCGTGGATCGACTTCACCTCGACGAAGGGGCTATCGGAACTGTCGTGAATCGAGAACAGGCGGAAGTCGCGGATGACCTTCGGCGACAAGTATTGCTGGATGAAGCTGTCGTCGCGGTAGTCGGCCCAGGCTTCCTTCAGCGTGCCCATGGGATCGCCGTTGCCGGCGAAATCGGAGAACCAAGCCTTGTCCTCGTCGGTGGGCGTGAGGCACATGCGCTGGATGTCGCGCATCATGGCGAAGCCGAGCGCGTAGGGGTTCATGCCGGAATAAAAGCGATCCTCGAAGCGCGGCTGGAATACGACGGACGAGTGGGAGTGCATGAACTCCAGCATCGAGCCTTCGGTGATGAGGCCCTGGTCGTAGAGGCGGTTCATGATCTCGTAATGGCAGAACGTCGCGCAGCCTTCGTTCATGACTTTCGTCTGGCGCTGCGGATAGAAGTACTGCGCGAGCATGCGCACGATGCGCAGGATCTCGCGCTGCCACTCGTCGAGCTTGGGCGCGTGCTTCTCGAGGAAGTAAAGCAGGTTCTCCTGCGGGAGACTGAGCGCCTCGCTCTCCTTGAGGTTGGCCCGCGCTTCCGGATCGGGCGGTGCTTTCGGCAGCGCCGAGCGTGGCACCGTGCGCCACAGCTCGTTGTAGGTTGCTTCCTCGTATTCGCGGCGGGCGATGTCGCGGTCACGCAAGGCGCGCACGGAGCGGCGGTGAACGGGATAGCGGCTGATGCCCTGGTTCATCAGTGCGTGCGCGCTGTCGATGACCAATTCCACGCGCTCGGTGCCGACCTTCTGCTCGCACTCGACGATATAGTCCTTGGCGTAGCGGAGATAGTCGAGGATCGACGTCGCGTCGGTCCACTGCCGGAACATGTAGTTGTTCTTGAAGAAGTGATTGTGGCCCATGGCGGCGTGCGCCATCACCAGCGTCTGCATCGTCATGGTGTTTTCTTCCATGATGTAGTTGATGCAGGGATCGGAGTTGATGACGATTTCGAACGCGAGCGCGCGCGCTCCCTTGCGGTACATCGCCTCCTCGCGCGCGAAGTGTTTACCGAACGACCAGTGGCGGTACATGTTCGGCATGCCTATCGAGGCATAGGCATCGAGCATCTGCTCGGCGGTGATGACCTCGATCTGGTTGGGATAAATGTCGAGACCCATTTCGCCGACGCCGATCTCGGCGATGGCGTCGTAGGTACGATTGATGAGATCGAAATCCCAATCCGCTTTTTCAAACAGCGGACGATTGGCTTTGACTCCGCTCATCGGCGCGCCTCCTTCGCCGGCTGGGCGGCGAACAACTCACGGAACACGGGATAGATTTCGCCGGGGTTGGTGACGCGCTTCATCGCGAAATGAGGGTTCGCGGCGGCGACCTCGGTGTAGCCGCTCCAGGCGACGGACTGCATCGACGGCATCCCGTCCTCGGGCGCGACCTCGATGTAGGCGAAGTACTGACAGAGCGGCAGCAGGTCGTTGTTGAGCAGCTCGAGACAGCGCTCCATGTCGTCGTCGAAGTTGTGACCGTCGGAGGCTTGCGCTGCGTAGATATTCCAGTCGTCGACGGGATAGCGTTCCTTGATGATGCGCTGCATCTCCTCGAGTGCGGTCGAGATCACGGTGCCGCCTGTCTCCGTGTCGCGAAAGAAGGTTTCCTCGTCGACTTCCTGGGCCTCGGTCGTGTGCCGAATGAACACGACATCGACGGCGGTGTAGTGTCGCGACAGGAACAGGTGCAGCAGCATGAAGAAGCGCTTGGCTAGGTCCTTCAGCTGCTCCGTCATCGAGGCGGAAACGTCCATCAGGCAGAACATGACGGCTTGGGTCTTGGGCCTGGGCACGCGCTCGAAGCGATTGTACTTCAGGTCGATCGGGTCGATGTAGGCAACGATCTTGCGCACGAAGTTGAGGCGCGCGAGACGGGCGCGCAGCATGTTGAGACGTTCCTCGTCGCGCGGGCTTTCGGCTTCCAGAACGGCGATCAGCTGCTCCAGCTCCTCGACCTCGGATGTTTTTGGGCGACGCAGAGCGATGCGGCGCGCGAGGCTGTTGCGCATGGTCCGCACCTTGTTGAGGCGGGACGGCGAGCCGTCGGAGCTGATGCCGGCACGAATACGCTCGGGCGTGGCAATGCTCTTGAGCTTCGCTTTGACGAGATTGGGCAGTTTCAGATCCTCGAAGAAGATATCGAGGAATTCATCGCGCGTGAGCTGGAAGACGAAGTCGTCCTCGCCTTCGCCATCGGGGCTGCCCTTCGAGCCCGAGCCGCCTGCGCCGCCTTCCGGCTTGCGGATGACGTCGCCGACCGAGAACTCCTTGTTGCCGGGAAGCACGAAGTCACGCTTGCCGGTGCCCGAGCCCAGGCCGAACGAAGGCTCGCGAAGGCTCTTGGACCGGATCTTCACCTTCTCGCCGGCATCGACGTCAGACACCTTGCGACGCTTCAGAGCGTCGCGTACGGATTCGCGGATCTCCGCTTTCGCACGACGCAGGAAGCGCTGGCGATTGCCGAGGCTCTTGGCTTTGGGATTGAGGCGCCGGTCGATGATGTCCATGTCGGCCCGTGAATGATGAGATGTGATTGGGGTCAGTCATCGGCCAAAAGGGCGAACAATGCCAGGAAGCCGATGAGGACGAGTAGCGGCCAGCCGATATGCCGCCCACGGCTCCCTATTGCGTCGAAAACTCCCGCTCCGCCAATTCCGAGCGCGGTGGCGGCGAGCAAAGCTGTTCCGGCGGTGGACCGACTGCCGGCCGTTGCGATCAGCCCCGTCGCTATAATTGCGAAGCCGACGGACATGAAATGCCACACCGCACGCAACAGGAACCGTGCAAACTCCGATTCCAACACGCCGTCACGCTGCATCAACAAGGGGGTTATCAGCCGCCTTTCGCCGAGAACGGAGTGTACGGCCGCAGTGATCAACAGAAACGACGCGCAGAGATAAGTCGCCAAGGCTCCAGTCATCTTGAGGTCAACCTTTTCTGAGACGCAGCGATCAAGGTGGGAGGCCGGAGGATTCCCGAGGGAAAATTCCTGCGGCCTTACCATCCCGAACTTACGTGCCCATCAGCCTGACTTCTTCACCCGCATGTACCACTCGACCAAGCGTCGCACCTGCCGGTGCGTGTAGCCGCGCGCCATCATGCGCTCGACGAACTCTTCGTGCTTCTTCTCGCTGTCGCCGTCCTTCTTGGCACCGAACGAGATCACGGGCAGCAGGTCCTCGACCTGGCTGAACATGCGCTTCTCGATCACTTCGCGGATCTTCTCGTAGCTCGTCCAAGCCGGGTTCTTGCCGGCATTCTTGGCGCGTGCGCGGAGCGAGAACTTGACGACCTCGTAGCGGAAGTCCTTCGGGTTCGCGATGCCGGCGGGCTTCTCGATCTTGGACAGCTCCTGGTCGAGAAGCTGGCGGTTCATGAGCTGGCCGGTGTCGGCATCCTTGAAGTCAGAGTCTTCGATCCAGGCGTCGGCGTAGGCCACGTAGCGATCGAACAGGTTCTGGCCGAAGTCGTGATAGCTCTCGAGATAGGCTTTCTGAATCTCGTTGCCGATGAACTCGGCATAGCGAGGCGCCAACTCCTCCTTGATGAACTCGAGGTAGCGATCCTCTGTCTCTTCGGGCAACTGCTCGCGCCGGATCGACTGCTCCAGCACGAACATCAGGTGGACCGGGTCGGCCGCGACCTCCTGAGTGTCGAAGTTGAACGTTTCCGACAGCACCTTGTAGGCGAAGCGCGTGGACATGCCGTCCATGCCTTCGTTCATGCCACCGGCCTGCCGGTATTCCTGGATGGTCTTGGCGTGCGGGTCGGTGTCCTTCAGGCTCTCGCCGTCGTAGACGCGCATCTTCGAGTAGAGGCTCGAGTTCTCGTGTTCCTTGAGCCGTGAGAGCACGGAGAACTGCGACAGCATCTCGAGCGTGGCTGGCGCGCAGGGAGCACCCGAGACCTCGCTCGACGATAGCAGCTTCGAATAGATCCGCTTCTCCTCCGAGACGCGCAGGCAGTACGGCACCTGGATCACGCAGATACGGTCGAGGAACGCCTCGTTGTTCTTGTTTGCCCGGAACGTCTGCCACTCGCTCTCGTTGGAGTGGGCGACGATAATGCCCTGATAGGGGAGACCGCCGACGTTTTCGGTGCCGACATATGTGCCGTCCTGCGTCGCGGTGAGCAGGGGATGCAGCATCTTGA
>CAMDMH010000304.1 GCA_945901835.1 Devosia equisanguinis
AAACGGGCACCTCGTCGGCGCCCGTCGGTTCACGCCGGATGACGCGACCTCAGTCTGTGACGTGAGGCATGGTCGGGGCAGCGGGATTCGAACTCGCGACCCCCTGCTCCCAAAGCAGGTGCTCTACCAAGCTGAGCTATGCCCCGACATGGCGCGCAAAGTGCGGCGAGATCGGCCTGACGTCAAGGCCGAATGCTACCCAGAATTCTGCCCCCGAATGTTACTCCGGATGGAAGTAGTGAATCATGGCCTTGCCCGACCGGCCAGGACACGACCGCAGCACGTCTTTGGCACCCGCCGGAGCCCCCTCAACGCTTCCCCGGCTTGAATGTCGCGTACTCGACGCGATCCCCTGCCATGACGCCAAGCCGCTTCGCCTCGCCCGCAGCAAGCTCGAGAACCGCGGTCACCGGCCCCTTGGAGCTGATCACCCGCTCGGACAACGGCTCTGTCCCATACTCGATCCGATGCACGATTCCATCCCGGCGGATGAACACCATATCGAGGGATGCGTAGGTATTCCGCATCCACATCGTCAACTCTTGCGGATCGTTGTAAGGAAACAGCATGCCCGTATTCGCCGGCACGCTGGTCCTGAACATCAATCCCAATGATTTCTGCTCGCTCGTTTCGGCGACCTCGATCGCGATGACGTGATCGCCAGTGGACGTCTTCAGCGTCAGCTTGTCCTTTCGGAACTGCGTTTGCTGCGCCTGAACGGAGGGCGGCACGACGATCAGCGCCGGCATGAACGAAAACAGGGCTGCCAGAACGGCAGCCCTGCTGAAGTAGGTGTTGCGGACCATAAGGTCGAAAACCTCAGTGTTGCGAAGGCAGAGTAGACGTGAGAGCATCTGGACGAAGGTCAGCGGCCATGCAGCCCTTGCTGGCGTGCCCCCAACGGACCTGAACAATCTGGCCTGGCCGCAGCTCGGTGAAGCCGAAACGGCGCAGTGTCTCCATATGAACGAAGATGTCCGGAGTTCCATCGCCCCTCGTCAGGAAGCCGAAGCCCCTCACCCGGTTGAACCACTTGACCATGGCCCGCTCCCAGTCACTCTCCGGCTCGACGACGACGTGGGTGCGCTGCGGAAGCTGAGAGGGATGGGTCGCAGTGCTCTCATCCATGCTCAAAATGCGGAAGGCTTGCAAGCCCTTCGGCCTTTTCAGCACCTGGCAATGGATGCGAGAACCCGCGTAGGCCGTCTGGTAGCCGCCGGCTCGGAGGCATGTCACGTGGAGCAACACATCTGCCAAACCATTGTCCGGCACGAGGAACCCGTAGCCCTTGGACGCATCGAACCATTTGATGGCTCCCGCGATCTCGAAAACCTCGAGACCTTGAATCTCGTTGATCAAAGTTGGATCAACGCCTGCCATATCCGGCAGTTTGGAATCTCCCATCGTATAACCCCGTTTACATCTCTGGACTACATTGTTTTTGACACGTTACCGATGCGCCCGCCTGAGAAGACCATAGCCCTTGTCCCTCGACGCGGCGGCAACGCAACGGGGTAAACCATAGTCGCCGCCGCCTCGGCAACCCTCGTTAACAACTTGTTAGACCTCGCCACCCCACGCCAGCGACAGGGACGAGCAAGATATTGAAAAATATCAATAATAAAGAGAGATCTCGGATGCGACGGCTTGTTGACGAATATGCTGCGCAGCGTTCACTCGGAGTACAACTCGCCGTGCGGCAGCTACAAGCCGAACTGATTCGCACGCCGCAGATGACCAAACTACGGGCCATTTTTCCTTCTCGCCACCAACTCTCAGCCGGCCGGCGCGAATCCTGGATCGCAAGAAATCCAAGATCTCATAAAAGAAAAAATCAACAACAGTTTGATTTGAATGATTTATCAACCAGAGCGCCGAACCAATAGCCCCTCCGGGCCCTTGATCCGTATTTGATTTCCACCTTTTCATCGGACGGTTTCAGAACCGGCCGTAGCAAAACTGCCACATTGAATGCAACCTCATCGCAAGCCCGAAAGTGGACACCAGGATCGGTCCGACGATGTCGAGCCAAATCGATGGCGACATCATACCCTTACAGCCAAACCAGGATTGGATGTCGACGCACTGCCCGGACAAGCGGTCGGCGTGATAGACTACGGAAGTCGGGTACCGGCGTGACGGCGCGCACAGGGCAGCTCGGTAACACCACATCACGGGGCCCCACGATGACCGATACCGACGATGCTCAGCGGGCAGCCAGAGCGCGGGCGCAGGCCGAACATAGAGCCATCGTACAGGCGACGATGCAGGCGAAACGGTCCGGCAAGTTGCCGCCGCGCGCGTCGAGTGGATCGGAGGTGGTGACCGCAGCCGTTGTCGCCGTAACGGTGCTCGGAATACTCTTTCTAGCCATCCGCTACGGCAATTGACCGCCGCCTCCCGCTTGAATGCGGCCACTCGATCCGGCATCGTTGCCGGGATCGTTGAAAGACTTGCGGGATGCAGCCCCGGTTGCCAAGCACACCTGAACACCTCCGAATGATGCCTCCAATACCTTACGGGAGATTGTCGCCATGCGATTGATAGACCTGCATCGACGCGCGATCGGTACGTTGAGCGGCCCCCGTGGCATCGCCCCGGCCATGTTCTTCGCAGCGGCAGCCGTGCTGATATCGCCGGCCGCATCCCCCGTGCACGCCCAGACCGCCGCACGGCCGGCATACGAGGCAAGCCTGCGCACGATCGTCGGCGGTAAGCAGCGGACGGACCCGAACAGCGTTCGCGACGAGTTCCGCAAGCCGTTCGAGGTCGTCCAGTTTCTCGCCGTAAAGCCGGAAAGCACGGTGATCGAGATCTCGCCGGGCGCTGCCGGCTACTGGACCGAAATCCTGGCTCCTTACTTGAAGGAGCGCGGCCTCTACGTGGCCGCCAATCCGGCACCGCGGTCGCCGGCGGCCAAGGCGGGCATCGAAAAGTTCAACGCCGAGTTCGCAGCAAAGATGGTCGGCGACCCGGCGAGCTTCGCCAAGGTCGAGATCGTCGCCTGGGCACCCGAACTGCCCGACACGCTGATGCCCAACAGCGCCGACTTCGTGCTCACCTTCCGCAATCTCCACAACTGGCTCGACCGCGGCGTCACCGACAAGGCGTTGGCCTCTTTCCATCGCGCGCTCAAGAAAGGTGGAGTGCTCGGCGTAAAAGACCATCGCGGCCTCACCGATCAGCCTCAGGACCCAGCCGCGAAGAACGGCTATATCCGCCAGGACTATGCCATCGAGATGATCGAGAAGGCCGGCTTCAAGTTCGCCGGCGCGTCGGAGGTCGTCGCCAATCCGAAGGATACGAAGGACTATCCTGTCGGCGTCTGGGCCTTGCCCCCCACCTACCGCATGAAGGACCAGGATCGCGACAAGCTGACCGCAATCGGCGAGAGCGATCGTTTCCTGCTCAAATTCGTCAAACCGTGAGATCGACTCTCAGAGCCAAGGCCTTCACGTGACCACCGATCTCGAAGCGGTATTGCCAATCCTGGAACGATTGGTTGCGTTCGACACCACGAGCCCCAACAGCAATCTGGAGCTCATCGCCTACATCGAGGAATTCCTGGAACGAGCCGGTATCGGCTTCCGGCGCATCCCCGATCCGGTATTGCCCAAGTCCTCCCTGTGGGTCACCATCGGCCCCCCCGATCGCCCCGGCTATATCTTGTCGAGCCACACCGACACGGTGCCCGTCACCGGCCAGTCCTGGACCAGCGATCCCTACAGCCTTCGCCGCGAAAGAGGGCGACTGTACGCGCGTGGCGCTGTCGACATGAAGGGATTCCTCGCGGTCTGCCTTGCGCTCGCACCGCAGATGGCGCGTGCCGAACTCGCCACGCCGATCCATCTCGCGATCTCTTATGACGAGGAGGTCGGCTGCACCGGCGTCAAGCCGATGCTAGAAGAGATCGCGCGACTGCCCGTACGTCCCCGCGGCTGCTTCGTCGGCGAGCCGACCGGCATGGGCGTGGTTATCGGCCACAAGAGCAAGCACTCCAAGCGCGCCATCGTCCGCGGCAAGTCGTGCCACTCCGCTTTGACCTCGGAAGGCGTCAATGCCGTCGAAGCTGCCGCCGAGTTGATCATGATCATCAAGCGAAGGGCAGCCGAATTCGCCGTCGGCGGCGCCCGCGACACAGACCATGTCGTGCCCCACACGACCGGCCTCACCACCATCGTCCACGGCGGCATCGCCAATAACATCGTGCCGGACCGCTGCGACGTCGAGTTCGAATTCCGCGGCATCGCCGCCGACACCCCCCGCGCCATCTGCGAATCCGTCGTCGCCGAGGCCCGTGCGACCATCGTGTCGTGGATGCAGGCCCGCGATCCTTCGACCGGCATCGATTTTCTCGAGGTGCTCGACTACCCCGCGCTCGAAACCCCACGCGATGCCGAGATCGTCCAACTCGGCTGCAATCTGTCGGGCACCAACCAGACCAGCAAAGTCTCGTTCGGCACCGAAGCCGGCCTGTTCGACGCCATGGCCGGCATCCCCTCGATCGTGATCGGACCCGGCGACATCACCCAGGCCCACAAGCCCGACGAGTGGATCGCCGAAGATCAGCTCCTGGCGGCCGCCCGGTTCGTCCGCCGCCTTATCGATCATTGCCGGAATTGAACTCGGCAATGCTTCGGCTAGATCTATCGATCGTCAAACCCGATCAAATGGAAGCCCGCGTACAATTGGCCCCTCGGCGTTCCTCGACCTAAGTTCGAGATGTGACGATTATACGAACGAACCAACGGGAGGATCGACATGCGGCCGGCCTCGCTCGCAGGCACCCACGAATCATTGAAGCTGGCATCAGCAGCCTTCCGGCATCGGATTGAGCTGTCGCGCTGGCCATCGCGGGCCCCCCGGAAAGCGCTCGCTCAATTCATTGTCGCCAAGCACGCCGTCGATTCCGAGCTGGCGTTGATTGACGGCGCCATCCGCACCCTCGATCGCGGCCTCGGCGACATGTTCATCAGAACCGGTTCGCCCCACTAGTGTCTGGCTAACTCTCGAATAGTTTCAACTGGTTGTCCACGGCCTCGTCTTCGATGGAGGCGGCATCGTGCGAGAGGGCCTGTAGAATGGGCACTTTCTCGAAGAGCGTCAGCGAGAAGACCTGCAGCAAAGTGTAAAGT
>CAMDMH010000305.1 GCA_945901835.1 Devosia equisanguinis
CGATCGCAGCAGCGACTGCAGCCGCAATCCGCAGGACATCGGAATTCCCGAGCGGCTGCCAGTCGATCGCCGCAAGAGTGAGCGCGCTGACATTGAGCGTACGGAACAGAATCCAGAACAGTCGGCTCTGCCAACTGCCGTGCGTGGGAGGCCACATCTGCAGTCCGCGCGTACGTAAATTAAGTGCGAGCAGGACGGTCAGTAAAGCCCCGGCGAAGATCCCGAGCACACCCAGTGTAGTAATCATGACGGCCCGATGTCGTTTGGTGACAGAAGGTTTCGCCTAATCGGAAGGCATGACAGCGTTGTGAAAGCGCGCCGTGGGCCCGTGCGGCGTGCAGGTTGCGTCGTCATTCAAATGCAATCCAACTGTCATCGCACCGAATTGGAATCGGAATAGCAGAGGCAGGAAGTTCTGGGGGACTCTGGGCGACAGAGGGCGAATATGCGGCACGAACGTATTCAGGGTACGGGTAGATGCTCATTGCGACTGGCCCGCACTCCGGAGGAAATCCGGCAAGCGCAACGGCTACGGTGGAAAGTTTTCGCCGAGGAGCAGGGCGCGCGTCTCGACACGCCAGTGCCGGGTTTCGACATCGATGATCTCGACGAGCATTGCCAGCACCTGATCGTGACGTCCGGCACCGGCGCCGTGATCGGTACGTACCGTCTCCTGACGGACGAAGCCGCACGCAGAGCCGGCGGCTACTATTCCGAACGCGAGTTCGATCTCGGTGGCTTGCTCAGCAGCGGTCGCAAGCTGCTCGAAGTTGGCCGTTCGTGTGTATTGCCGGAGTATCGGACGGGGGCGACGATCGCGCTGCTGTGGTCCGGCATCGCGGACTTCCTCGTCTCGTCGGGTCATGATGCGCTGATCGGCTGTGCCAGTATCCCGCTGATGGATGCTCCTGCCGCCGGCGCCTATCTCGCTCGCTCCCTGGCGCAGTCCCATCCCGCGCCGGCTGAAATTGGAGTTGTACCGCGCAATCGGCTGCCATTCGCCTCGGACGCGCATGGCGTATCGATGCCGGTGCCGCCGCTGTTGAAAGGTTACTTGCGCAGCGGTGCGCTCGTCTGCGGTGAGCCCTGCTGGGATCCCGATTTCAATTGCGCGGACTTGTTCCTGTACCTCGGCATCGACCAGATGGCTGGCCGCTATGCCCGGCGCTTCATGCCTGACGCGATCGGCGCACGCATCGCGTCTTCGGTCGAACCGCTCGTCGTGTCGGATCGGCTGGCAGCAAGCGCTTGACGAATTGCCGCAGGAGTCACGCTCGCGTCACGAATCTAGCGTGTAATTGCGGCTCACGTCGTTGTCGGCCGTACGACGGAGCAGTAGGGGTGCTGCGCTCGAGGCCCGGCTTTGAACAGCGGAACCGACATGGCCACGCGCATTCTGCTCGTCGAGGACGATCCGAACATCGCCATCCTGCTGCAATACAACCTCGAAGCGGCTGGCTATGCCGTAGAGCACGTCTCGCGCGGCGACACCGCCGAGCAGAGGATCAGCGAGCTGATGCCCGATCTCGTCCTTTTGGATTGGATCCTTCCGGGAACCTCCGGGATAGAGCTTTGCCGCCGCATTCGCACGCGACTGCGGTTCGACAAGCTTCCCATCATCATGATGACGGCCCGGACGGATCGCGCGGATCGGGCGTACGCCCTGAAATCGGGAGCCGACGATTTCGTCACTAAACCGTTCGCGCTGAGCGACATCCTTTCCCGTGCCCGCACGCTGATCGCGAGAGCACCCTCCGCCGCTTAAACTAGACGCGCTGCCGACCAGCTGGGGGCGAGGCGCGCGCGGCCTCAGCGCGAGGCTCGACTTGGTCCAGAGATCGCAACGCTATGGGGCATAAGAGTGTCATCCCAGCGTCATTCCGCGTCGCTAACGGTTGGCAGATCGTCAATTCTGGGTGAGGGACGTCAATGAGCCAGTCTGATGCGAAGTCGCGGTCTCAGGTGTTCGAGGCGTCCGAGGATATCGGCACCAATAACAGCTGCTCCCCGACGCTCGGCGATGTCATCGCGACGAGGATGTCGCGCCGCGACCTGATGGGCGGGCTTCTGGCGACCACTGCGATCGGCGCGGTACTTTCCGAAACCGCTTTCGCGGCGCAGCAGGCCTCGACTACCCCGAGTTTCAACTTCACCGAGGTGCTGGCAGGCTCGGACGACACGATCCATGTCGCTGCGGGCTACGATGCGGATGTGATGATCCGTTGGGGCGACAAGGTGCTCCGCAATGCGCCGGCGTTCGATCCCCAGCGGCAGACGCCGGCCAGTCAGGCCAGCCAGTTCGGCTACAACAACGACTTCCTCGGCTATCTGCCGCTGCGCGGCTCGTCGCAGAACGGTCTGCTCGTCGTCAATCACGAGTACACGAACGAGGAACTGATGTTCCCAGGCGTCGGCCGCCAGGACACCACTAAATTCTCGAAGATGACGAAACAGCTCGTCGACATCGAAATGATGGCGCACGGCGGCTCGGTCATCGAGATCCGCAAGCGGCGCGGCAAGTGGTCGGTCGTCGAGAACAGCCCGTACAACCGGCGCATCACCGGCACCACCGAGATGCGGATCTCCGGGCCGGCCGCCGGGCATTCGATGCTGAAGACCAAGGCCGATCCGACGGGAACGCGCGTGCTCGGCATGCTGAACAACTGCGCGGGCGGCATGACCCCGTGGGGCAATTGGCTCAGCTGCGAGGAGAATTTCAACGGCTACTTCTTCGGTTCCGCCCAGGGCCACCCTAACGAGAAGGCGCTGCGCCGTTACGGCGTACCGTCCAATTGGTTCAACTGGGGCGAACACTACGAGCGCTTCGACGTCACCAAGGAGCCCAACGAATCGAACCGCTTCGGGTGGATCGTCGAAATCGATCCGATGGACCCGAAGTCGACGCCGGTGAAACGCACTGCGATGGGCCGCATCAAGCACGAAGGCGCCGGCGGCATCGTCAATCGCGACGGCCGCTACGTCGTCTACTCGGGCGACGACGAGCGCTTCGACTACGTCTACAAATTCGTCACCGAGGGCCGCGTCAACCGGCGCAACAAGGCCGCCAACCGCGATTTGCTCGACAAGGGCACGCTTTACGTGGCGAAGTACAACGCCGACGGCACGGGCGAGTGGATGGCCCTGGTACATGGGCAAGGCAAGCTCACCGCCGAGAACGGCTTTGCCGATCAGGCCGCGGTGCTCGTCAATGCACGTCTGGCCGGCGATGCGCTAGGCGCGACGAAAATGGATCGCCCTGAAGATATCGACGTCGAGCCGCGCAGCAACAAAGTCTATCTGATGCTGACCAACAACGCCAACCGCAAGTCCGATCAGGTCGACGCGGCGAACCCGCGCGCCGGCAATCGCTTCGGGCACATCATTGAAATGATGCCGGACGGCGGCGACCACGCCTCGACGCGTTTCCGCTGGGAGATCCTCGTCAAGTGTGGTGACCACACCGATCCGAAAGTGGGCGCGAGCTTCAATCCCGCCACCACGAAGGACGGCTGGTTCGGCATGCCGGACAACCTGATGATCGATCCGCGCGGCCGCCTGTGGATCGCCACGGACGGCAACTCGCCATTGGCGACCGGGCGCGCGGACGGTGTCTGGGCGCTGGAGACGGAGGGGAAGGCCCGAGGCACCGCGAAGCATTTCTTCCGCTGCCCCAACGGCGCCGAACTGTGCGGCCCGTGCATGACGCCCGATATGACGACGATGTTCGTCGCGATCCAGCATCCCGGCGAAAGCGAGGATCCAAAGGTGCTCGCGACATTCGAGAAGCCGAGCACGCGCTGGCCGGACTTCAAACCCGATTTACCGCCGCGCCCGGCAATTGTCGCCATCACCAAGCGTGGCGGCGGGAGGATCGCATGAAACGTACACTGTCGGCCTTCGCACTTGCGATCACTGCCATCGTCGCCTCCTCGAGCGCGCAAGCGCAGAGCGGCCCGCGCGCCTTCACGTTCATCGGTTGGGGCGACGTGCCTTACACGATCCCCGCCGACTACGCGAAGGTCGACCGCCTGATCGCGGCAATGAATGCGGTGAAGCCGGCATTCTCGATCCACGTCGGCGACGTCAAGGCGGGCAACACGCCTTGCTCCGACGAGGTGCTCCAGCGCGCTTTCGATCAGATGCAGACCGTCGAGCAGCCGGTGGTGTATTCGATCGGCGACAACGAATGGACGGACTGCCATCGCGCCGACAACGGCAGCTTCGATCCGCGCGAGCGGCTCGCGCGCGTTCGGCAGATGTATTTCTCGAAGCCCGGCACGAGTCTCGGCAAGACGACGATGACAGTCGAGAGCCAGGCGCTGAAGAACCCGAAATTCGCGAAGTTCGTCGAGAACCAGCGGTTCGTCCGCAACAACGTGATGTTCGACGTGCCGCACGTCGTCGGCTCCAACAACGGCTTCGAGCCGACGAGCCCGGAGGCGGTGACCGAGTTCTTCGAGCGTGACGCAGCCAACGTCGCCTGGATCAAGGAGAGCTTTGCGCTCGCGCAATCCTCGGGCATGAGCGCCGTGGTCGTGGCGATGCAGGCGAATGTCTACGATACGCGCCGTTCCGCGGGCACGTCGATCCCGGTTTCGTCGGGCTTCTTTGCGACGATCCGCGAGATCGCGGCCGGCGCGCGCGCGTTCACCAAGCCGGTTCTCGTGATGCATGGCGACCAGCACACGCTCGAGCTGGAATCGTTCCGCGACAATCAATGGCGCCCCGTTGCGAACGCATTGCGTCTGCAGTTGTGGGGCGAGAGCAAGGTGCACGCGATGCGCATCACGGTCGATCCCGACATGCCCGGCGTGTTCAGTTTTGCTCCGCTGATCGTTCCCGAGAACGGTCCTTACTAGTGTAGCGCATCTGACGTTTGGTACCCGCTCGCGGCTAGCCTCTTGACCAAACGTCAGATGCAAAAGCTACACTAGAGCCCTGACGTTGCTAGTGTTCCTTTTGGTTCCGACATTTGCTCCGACGGTGCCGCTAGCCCGCGTTTCTCACCATGGATGACGACATCGGGCCTCCGAATCAGGGAAAGTTGTTTTACGAGAACGACTTCACCTGAAGCGGAGCAGGCGCCCGATGCCGACACACTGTAGAACGGATTCGCTGGATTTCGGAAGCGTGG
>CAMDMH010000306.1 GCA_945901835.1 Devosia equisanguinis
GGCAACGGAAAGAAACGCCGGTAGAGCGCAACGGATCCGGGCAGGATCACCAGCTGGCCGATCAGAGATGCGAACAGGCAGATGCCCGCGAGCCGACCGAACAGCCGAAGCGACGGAAGGTCCGACAGCATGGTGACGCCGAGCCCCAACGTCAGCACGATCGTGGTCAACACGACGGCCGGGCCGATAGTGTGCGCGGTCCGGTCGAGCGCTGCTTTGGAACCGGCTTCCGCGGCCCCCGACAACCCCCGCATTTCTTCGAGGGTATAGCGGTTGAGGAAATGGATCGTGGAATCGATCGCCAGCGAGAACGCCACAGTGATCGCGACGATGGATGCGAACTGCAGCCCTTCCCCCGTCGCCCACAACAATGCTCCGGTCGCGAAGATCGGAAACAGCGACGGCAGGATACTCGCGACGCCCGCCAGTATGGATCGCAGCGCCAGCCCGAGAAAGATAAAGATCAGGAACATGTCGCCTACGAGCCCCCAGTTGAGCTCGGCGATCAGTTTCGCCGAATTGCGCGCGGCGATCGCGGGTAGCCCCGTCACGATCAGCTCGAAGCCGGGATGCGCCTTGCGCACCGGCTCCAGCGCCTTGTCGATCTTCTCGACCACCGGCAGTATCTTGCTCGCATCCAGGTCCGGCAGCCGCCCCGTCACCAGGACCGCGTTACCCTCTTTGGCGATGAACCGCCGCACCAGATGCTCCGGCAGCAGTCCCACGTATTTCTGCACCGTCTCGACGCGCCCGTCCCCGTTGTCGCGCAGCCACCGCCTCAGACTGTCGACCGACCAGACATTGCCGAGGCCCGCGGCCTTCTCGAGCACCGCGTGCGCTTCAGCGATCACCGCCAGTGGTGCGGGCTCGAACAATGACTGGCCGCCCTGCCACTTGATCATGACGTGCACGGGATTTGCCCCGGTCAGCTTCGCGTCGAGCCGGCCGGTCGCCGCCAGCGCCTGCTCTTTGTCGGGAACCTGGTCCGCCAGCCGGTAGTGCGGCTCGAGCTTCACATAACCGCAGCCGCACGCGATCACCGCGATCAGCCCGAACCCTACGGCGAAGATCGGATTGCGCCCCGACAACGTCACCGCCCTCTCGCTCAGCCGATGGAGAAGCCCGATGCCCCCGTCGCGTTCCTCCGCGACCGGCTTTTCGCCCTTGGCCAGCGGCTCGGACCTTACCAGCAGCGCCGCCAGTGTCGGCACGACCACCGCCACCGCGATGTAGGATGTGAACACCGCGATCAGCGCGGCAAAACCGAAGGTCCGGATCAATGCAGAATCGGCAAACGCGAACGACAGGATCGAAATCGCCTGGTTCACCGCCGTCAAAAGACATGCGGGCGCGACCTCGCTGACGGCGTTGCGTGCTGCCTGGATACGATCGACGCCCGCTACGATATCGCGGCGGATCGCGAACACCAGATGCATGCTGTCGGAGAACCCCGTCACCAGGATCAGCGGCGTCAGCACGTTGATGAAGAGGTTGAGGCGGAAATCGAGACCACCGATCACGCCGAGCGTCCACACGATCGCGATGGTCGGCCCGAGAACCGCTATCAGCGTCAGCGACAGCCGCCGGAAGAACACGTAAGCCATCACGGCGCCCACAAGGAAGCCGAGCCCGTTGTAAAGGAGACGATCACGCTCGACCGCGTTGCGGATCTCGAGTTGCATGACCGGCGCGCCCGTCAGCTTCACCGACAGGCCCGAACCCGCGAGCGACTTCTCGGCCGACTCTCGTATGCCGCCGATGATCGCCCGCGCGCCATTCTCTTCTACCGCCTTGCGGTCGAGCGAGATCACGATCAGTGCCAGCGTGCCGTCGTCCGACAAGAACTTGCCCGCGACGATCTCGTTCTTTTTCAGTGCCTCGACCGTGCTGTCGAATTCTGGACCTTCCAAGGGCACGTCGTCGGGCACGATCGGCGGCGCATAGCCCTTGCCGTCCGGCTTGCCACGCGCCGACAGCATCGACACGAGCCCGTCCACGCCGTCGAGCAGTTGCAACTCGATCGTGGTCTTCTGGAACGCTTCGATCTGGCGCCGTTTCAAGAGGTCACGCCCCTCGACCACCACCAACACGTCGTATTCACTCGACGGAAACCGGCGATCGACCTCCTCGTACTGACGGAACTCCGTCGTGTTGTTGCGGAACAACTCGGACAGCGAATCGTCCACCTTAAGCCGCAACAGGCCCACCACCGCCAAAGCGGTCAGCGCCACGATGATGATGGCCGAAAGCAGAGGCGCACGCAGCGCAACTAGACCTATCCGGTCGATTCCCAACAGGAACCGAACCCGGCGATCGAGTTCATCGTCGCTCTTCATTCGCCCTCCCTTGACCGTATCGCCCACCTCGCCGCCGAGAATGGCTAGTGGCCCGATCACCAGCCGCCCAATCTAGCCGACCCGAACCCGATTGTGCATGACCGTACGTCTTTGCCGCAGGAATAGCCGATCGGTCCCGTCCAGCTCCGATCTCACGGCGTGCACCGTCAGGCGATCCGCGCTAGACTAGGTTACAAGATCGGCAATTCCAAAGTCCGCTCGCAGGAGGAACGCCATGGCCACGACAGCTCGCGCTTCGGCATTGCTAGCCCTTGCCGCCGTCACGTTGACGCAACCATCTCCCGTAAATGCTCAATCCGAATTCTACGCGGGCAAACGCCTCACCATCCTCGTCAACTACGATGCCGGCGGCCCCACGGACTTCGAAGCGCGCTTGATCGCCCGCCATCTTGCCCGGCATATCCCCAGCCAGCCCGCCGTGATCGTCCAGAACATGGGCGGCGCGGGCGGTATCATCGGCGCGAAGTACCTCGGCGAGAAGGCCCAGCGGGACGGCACCATGGTCGGCTACTTCACGGCCGCTGCCCAGCACGCGGCCTTCTCGCCGGAAAAATTCCCGGTCGACTTCCGCACCTATGATTTCATCGCCTACATGCCCAACGGCCGCATCCACTTCATGCGCACCGACCTCAAACCGGGCATTAAGCAGGCGCGCGATGTCATGAAAGCCGAGGGCGTGGTCGCAGGCGGGCTTACCGCCGACAGCCCCAAGGACCTCGCCATGCGGATGGTTCTCGACATGCTCGGCGTGCCGCACAAGTACGTCACCGGTTACAATTCGAGCTCCCACGCCACCCTCGCCTTCCAACGCGGCGAGCTGAACTTCTATTCCGACAGCCCGTCCGCGTATCTGACCAAGATCGAACCAGCGATGGTCAAGAAGGGCGAGGTTCTGCCGGTCTGCTTCGATCCGATCTTCCGCGGCGGCCAGTACGTCGTGCCGGCCCAGATCAAGCCGCTCGGCATCCAGTCCTGCCCGGATATGATCCGCGACGTGAAGGGCGCGATGCCCGACAACGACATCGCCAAGGCCTACATCGCACTACTCTCCTTCGCCGGCACGATGTACCGCACGCTCACGCTGCCGCCGAACTCTCCGAAGGAAGCTGTCGCTGCTCTGCGGGTGGCGATGAAGCGCCTCGCCGAAGACAAGGATTTCATCGAAGAGGCGCAACGGACGATAGGCGAAGCTCCCGAGTACATCACCGGCGACGATGCCAACGACGACGCCAAACGCCTGCTCACCATCGAGCCGTCGATCCGGACCTTCATCGTCGACTACGCCCGCAAGACCGACCGCAAATGATTGATCGTTACTTCAGGAACTTCTGCTCCGCCCAGCCGCGATAGCCGAGATAGTCGACCGGACACCAGCCGTCCTTGCAGGACCCCGTCAACTTGATGCCGCAGGCATTCGCCGGGTAGCCGTAGCGCAGCGACTGATCGGGGCCCGGTCCCGCCCGAACCTTGAGGGTATCTCCGGCATCGACATTTCGAACACACATCTCGGCTGCCGGAGCGGCAGCCGCAGCCGGCGGCGACGCAATCGCAGGGGCAGGCACCACAACCACGGCGGTCTGCGCCTGAGCGACAGGAGGAGATGCCGGGGAAGGAACCGCCGGAACGGTGGCCCTCATCGCTTGGACCGGTGGCGGCGCCGGCGGCAGTGCCCGCTCGACCTGTCGCGGCGCTGGCGCCAACGGCAGAGACGACCCTCCGGCTTCACGAACCCGCGCGCGTGTGACTTCGACGGGCCTCGGCGGCAGGGCCGACGCCACGCGCTTGGGCGCCGGACGACGAACCTCGGCAACCGGCCGCGGCGGGCCGGGCATGTATCTCGAACCCACCGACGGCGCCACGAACGGCGCCATCAGCCCCCGCATCGAAGGCAACCCGAACCCGTCGAAAAATCCGCCTTGGGACAAGTACGCCGCATTGGACCAGCCCGGCCGGCCTCGCCAGACAACCGGGCACCAAGCGCCGCGGCAAGCCCCGGTAATCGCAACCCCGCACGCGCTCGGCGGAATAGCGCCGACTTCTCGTGCCTGCGGCCCCGGCGCAGCCCTTATCCTGAGCGTGTCCCACGCTTCGACGCCGCGCACGCACAGCGCATTGGCCGGCGCCGCACTGCCCAACCAAATCGCAACCAACAACAAGCCCGCTCGAACACAACGCGACAGCATGTGACTTTCCCGTCCCGAACGCCGCTGCGGCAGCGGCCATCTCCGTCCCCCTCCCACCGCCGATTGCGGCGGGAAACAGACGTTGAGCATATGGATCGGGCACAAAAGCGGCGACACCGCTACAGCAATGCGACCGCCATGCCGTTGGCTGCCTGGACGTCGCCGCCTCTTCCACTATGTTCCCGATACCGAAACCGAGGAACACCGCGCATGCCCGAGCGGCCGACATCGAACGAAGAACCTGCGGGCAGCGCAGCCAGTAATGAGAAGGGCGATGCCCCGCCTTCACATTTTCCCTGGCCGCCCGTGCTGTTTCTCTCCACTGCCGCTGCGGGATGGTTTCTCCAGCGCACATGGCCGCTGGCCTGGCCCGGCCTCGACGATGCGCCCGCGCGGATCATCGGCAAGGGCTTCATCGTCTGCGGCTTCGGCCTCGGCATCTGGGCACTCGTGACCATGATCCGCAGCAGCGCCGAGTTCCGCCCCCATGCCGCAGCGACCGTACTCGTGACCTCAGGCCCGTTCCGCCGCTTCCGCAATCCCATGTACTTGGGCTACGCGCTCATCCTGCTGGGGCTCGCCGATG
>CAMDMH010000307.1 GCA_945901835.1 Devosia equisanguinis
TAAGATGGATCGTCCGGAAGACATCGAGGTCAACCCGCGCACGGGCAAGGCCTACGTGATGCTGACCAACAACGACCGGCGCAGCGTGGCGCAGATCGACGCCGCCAACCCGCGCCCCTCGAACCGATTCGGGCACATTCTCGAACTCATCCCCGACAATGGCGACCACACCCTGACGCGCTTCCGCTGGGAGATCCTCGTGCGATGCGGCGATCACCGGGTCGAAGCCGTCGCCGCCACATTCAACGCCGCGACCAGCGCCAACGGATGGTTCGGCATGCCGGACAACGCGTTCGCCGATGCCGATGGCCGGCTGTGGATCGCGACCGACGGCAACTCGTCGCGCACCACGGGCCGAGCCAACGGCATCTGGGCGATCGAAACGCAAGGAAATTCGCGCGGGACGGCGAAGCATTTCTTCCGTGTGCCGATAGGCGCGGAGATGTGCGGGCCGACCATAACGCCGGACATGACGACGATGTTCGTCGCCGTACAACATCCCGGCGAAGGCGGCGGCTCCACGTTCGACAATCCCTCGACAAGATGGCCGGATTTCAAGCCGGGGGTGCCGCCCAGGCCTTCCGTCGTCGCGATCACGAAACGCGACGGTGGCAAGATCGGGAGTTGAACGTCCTGATCGCTGCTCGCGAACGCCATGACATCATCGGATTGCGCGGGCACGTCGCATTGGGAGACGGGTAGCGCAGTTCGCGGCGCTTGCTTGGTCGGGGCGAGGTCACCTATCATCGTTATGGTTTGGGCAGAGCGGCGAGCGGGCACATAGTCTCCATGACGGAGCAGCACAAGAACTTCCCCGAATTCTACGTGACCGCACCGCAAACCTGCCCGTACCTTGCGGGCCGGCTGGAGCGGAAGCTGTTCACGCATCTTACACACGACAAGCCGCCGGCCCTCGTCGACAACCTGCTGCGCGGTGGTTTCCGCCGCAGCCAGAACGTCGCCTACATGCCCTACTGCGAGGGCTGCCAAGCCTGCGTATCGGTGCGGGTGATGGTCGACGGGTTCGTGCCGACACGCTCCTTCCTGCGCATCGAAAAGGCCAATCGCGACCTCGTGCCCCGGCGCATCGCGCCGCGGCCGACTTCGGAGCAGTACTCGCTTTTTCGCGGCTATATCGACAGCCGTCACGCGGACGGCGGCATGGCCGACATGACCGTGCTCGACTACGCGATGATGATCGAGGACAGCATCGTCGATACGTTCGTGACGGAGTACCGGCTGAAGCCCGAGGACGGGGACAGCAAGTATCGCCAGGAAAGCTGGCCGCTGATGGCGGTGGCACTCACCGACAGGCTCTCGGACGGGTTGTCGATGGTCTACAGCTTCTACGACACCGAACTCGCGCATCGCAGTCTCGGCACCTACATGATTCTCGATCATCTCGAGCATACCCGCCGGCTCGGGCTGCCGTATCTGTACCTCGGCTACTGGATCGATGGCTCGCGCAAGATGAACTACAAGTCCCGCTTCAAGCCGCAAGAGCGGCTCGGCAGCAACGGCTGGGTGCGCGAAGACGTTTGACCGGTCGCGATCCGTTCGAGCCCACCGGCAATCTCACGGTCACTGTGTCGTGAAGGCTTTGTCCTGCAGGCTTTGTCCTGCAGGCTGTGTCGTGCGTGACGGGGCCTGCGACCGCGTTGCCCCAACCTTACCCTGTAGCGATCATGATGCTGCCCTATGCGGGCCGCGATTGGCCACTAGCATCGACGATCGGGGTTCGAGGGTTCGTGCGGGCCAGAGTGCCGATGCACGAGGGAAAGTGTGTGTGCGGAAAAAGAGAAAATGCGCTGCGCGCGTTAACGCCGCGTAAACCATTCGACACCAACGTGTGCGCCAGCCTCGCGTAGGGTTCCGGTGGGGAATCTGGGGCGAAACCCAAGTGGAAATGTAGTCATGTCACATATGCGTATCTTCAGCGGGATCGTTCCCGCCGCCGTCGCCTTAACGGCTTTCGGAGGCCTCGCCGAGGCCGCGGATCTGGGGCCCTACGGCAGCCCCCGCCAGCGGTGGGACAGTTCGGCGCCGGCCTATTCTCCCCAGGCCTTCCGCTGGACCGGGTTCTACGCCGGATTGCAGGCCGGCTACGGATGGGGCACCACCGACGCGGTGTCGACGCCGCTGGGGGCGGGTACGACGCAGAGCTTCGACTACTCGACGAGTGGTGGAATCGGCGGCGTCCATGCCGGCTACAACTGGCAAGCCAACCGGAACTTCGTGCTGGGCCTGGAGACCGATCTGGAAGTATCGGGCATCGGCGGCTCGGGCATCGGCACATTCGGCGGCGGGCACGTCACCAACATCGACTGGCTCGGCTCGATGCGTGGCCGCGCCGGCTTCACGACCGGCAGCACACTGTTCTACCTGACCGCCGGTCTCGCCTACGGCGGCGTCAGCGTCGACCGTTCGGCCAGCGCGACCTCGACCCCATTCATCGGCGCGAGCGACCGGAAGGTCGGCTGGACCGCAGGCGCCGGCATCGAGCATGCGTTCACATCCACGATCAGCGCGCGCATCGAGTATCGCTATACCGACCTCGGCCAGATCACATATACGAGCACCACCGGTGGCCTCACGGATACCAGCGATGTCACCCAGAGCGCGGTTCGGGCCGGGCTCAGCTTCAAATTCTAGTTATCGACGTCGAGGCGTAACGCCATGGAAGGCGGCCGCGAGGCCGCCTTTCGCTTTACCAGCCGAGGTCTAAACGGTTGCCGGAGCCCACATTTCGCCGTCATTTTCAGGCTCATGCAACCAGCCGTGCACCGCCAGGAAAGCGCCGCCGGCCCATCCCAAATTTCTTGCTAAGCGGCTGGATTTGGTGATGCATTGGCAGCGACTGTCCTGATAAGGTCGGGTACATGGCCCACAATGTCACCCCTGTTTCACCTGATGCTCTGGCGTTCGAGCGTAAAGTCCGCTTGAGCCGGCTCGCCATGTTCCTGGAAGCCATGTGGCCGCGCTTGTGGCTTGTGGTCGGACTGATCGCGCTTTTCCTGGTCGTTTCGTTGGCCGGCCTTTGGGACACGCTCGGCATCACTGTCCACAAGATCGGTCTTGCCGCCTTTGGATTGGCGATGGCGGGCGCGGTGCTTTACGCGGCCCGTGCGCCATGGCCGAGCCGCCACGAAGCGATCCGGCGGATGGAACTCGGTAGCGGTCTGGCGCACCGGCCCGCGACCTCCTACGAAGACACGCTGACCATCAACAAGGACGACGCCAGCACGGGCGCTATCTGGCGCGCGCATCGGGCGCGCCTGGCCGAGCAGATTCGCCGTCTCGCGGTCGGGCGCCCGCGTCCACGCACCGACCGGCGCGATCCGTTCGCGGTGCGCGCGGTGCTGATGCTCGGGGTCGTGGCGCTGCTCGGTCTCGTCGGCGACGGGGCGCGGGACAGACTTTCGGCAGCGTTCCGGTTCGGCCCGCCGATCACGGCCGCGGAAGCGCGCCTGGATGCCTGGGTGACGCCGCCGGCTTACACGGCGCGGCCACCTGTCCTACTGGCGGACGGCGCGCGTGGGGGCATCCTGCTCGCTGGCGCCGACGGCAAGCCGATCGAGGTTCCCGAGAACAGTGTCATCATCGCGCGGTCGACCGGAAAGAACGCGGTTCGTCTCGAACTCGAGTTCCGGCCCGAGAAGGGCCTGACGGTCGTGCAGAAGCCCGTGGCGCAGACGCCGCCGCAGCAGGGCGGCAATCAGAACAGCGGGTCTAGCAACGGCGCGAGTTCTGGCGAAAGCAGCGACGTCTCCGAAGTTCGCTTCACGATCAAGCAGTCCGGTCAGGCGCGGGCACTCGGCAACGGATCCGAGCTCGCGCGCTGGACGTTCCAGGTGATCCCCGACAAGCCGCCAGTCATCACGATGACGCGGCCCCCCGAAATTTCTCGGCGCGGGTCGATGAAGAATTTCTACAAGATGGAGGACGACTACGGCATCGCGAGTGCCGAAGCACGCTTCATTCTCAAGAAGCCCGATCGCGGCGATCCGCGGACAGCTTGGGCGTGCGACGAGATGCGGCTTCGCGGGCCGCGCAAGCCCGGTGAGCGCCCACCGGTGCTCGCCCTGCGCCCGCCGCGCTCGAAGGACGCCGAGGCCAACAGCTTCCACGAGTTGGCATCGCATCCTTGGGCCGGGCGACGCGCGACGTTCACGCTCGTCGCCAAAGACCACGCTGGCAACGTCGGCCGCAGCCAGTCGATCGAAATGAATGTGCCCGAGCGGATTTTCCGCCGGCCACTCGCCAAAGCCGTGATCGAGCAGCGGCGACTGTTGATGACCGACAGCCGTTATCGCGGGCAGGTCTTGCGCGGTCTGGACGCGCTGACCTACGAGCCGGCGCAGTTCTCGCAGGACAGCGCTGTCTACCTGGGCCTCCGCAGCGCCTATCACCGGTTGCGGCGGGATCCCTCGCGGGTCGGGCTCAACAGCGTCAAGGCACAGCTCTGGCATGTCGCGCTGCGTATCGAGGACGGGCGTTCGCTCAGCGATGCGCAACAGCGGCTGCGCGAGCTGCAGGATCAGCTTTCGCGCGCGCTGCAGGAAGGCGCCTCCGACGAACAGTTGCAACAATTGATGCAGGAGCTGCGGCAGGCGCTCAACGAGTACCTTCAGGAGATGGCGCGCCAGGGGCAGGATACGCCCCCGATGGACCAGAGCCAGCTCGACAACATGCAGCAGATGAGCCAGCAGGATCTCGAGCGGATGCTGAACCAGCTCGAGAACATGATGCGCAACGGCTCGCGCGACAACGCGCAGGAGATGCTGAGCCAGTTGCGCGATCTGCTCGACCGGCTGCAGCGTGGCCAGCAGGGACAAATGGGTCAGATGCAGCCCGGCCAGGGCCAGCAGATGATGCAGATGCTGGACCAGATGGGTGATATCATCCGCCGCGAGCAGCAGCTGATGGACGACACGTACAGCGCCCAGCGCGGTCAGCAGCCAGGACAGCAGGAGCAGCAACCCGGCCAGGGCCAGCAGGGCCAAGGTCAGCAAGGCCAGGGTCAACAGGGTCAGGGCCAGCAGCAGGGTCAGGGCCGCGGCGGCGCACTGGGGCAGCGGCAAGGCCAGCTTCGTGACGACCTCGGCCGGATGCGCGATGGTA
>CAMDMH010000308.1 GCA_945901835.1 Devosia equisanguinis
GATGTCAATTTCCGGCTGGACGGGATCGCGTCCGACCGCCGCGATCAGCGCGAGCTTCACGGCGGCCGAGATCGAGCATGCTGTCATCGATCAGCTCCGTGCCATGCTACGCGCTCCCGAGGTGATCGTCGCAACCTGGAAAGCGGCCCGGGCCGATATCGAGGGACTGCGCGAGCATGACGTCCGCGCCGCGCTCGAAGACATCGATCCGCTCTGGGAGGAGCTGTTCCCCGCCGAGCAGGCCCGCATCGTACAGCTACTCGTCGAGCGGGTCGACGTACACGCCGGCGGTCTCAGGATCCGGCTTCGCGCGACCGGGCTCAGCCAGATGGTCCAAGACCTCGCTGGCATCGCGGGTAATAACCGAAGGGCTGCGGCATGACGGCCAGCAGGGAAGCGATCACCGTCGAGGTGCCGTTCAAGATCCGCAAGCGCGGCGGTCGCAAGCAGATCATCACAACTGATGGCGTGCCGGTCCTGGTACCGACACGAGCCCGGATCGATAGCGCGTTCGTCAAAGCGTTGGCGCGGGCATTCCGATGGCGGAAATTGCTGGAAACCGGCGTCTACGGCACCATCGGGGAGTTGGCGCGCTCCGAGCGGATCAACCCGTCGTACGTCAGTCGTGTGCTGCGGCTGACGCTGCTGGCGCCTGAGATCGTCGAGGCGGTGCTCGACGGACGGCAACCGGAGGACGTGACGCTGGCGACCGCAATGGCGGGGGTGCCGGTGGTGTGGGCGGAGCAGCGGCGCGTAGAGAAAGTAGTCGGATGAGTACGTCGCCGACAATGTCGATAGCTGAGCGTCGAGCTCCGCGTAAATTCAGTAGGCCGGCCCAAATAAAGCTCTGCGCTACCTGGCGCTATGCTCTACAAAGTCGAGTTATCCTAAGATAGCGGCCATCGCGATGCGTGCGTAGCGCGCCGGAAACGCTGCCATAGACCGTGTCCGCTTGCGTATCGCGCCACAAAAGTGGCTCGGTCACCACACAAGACACAGGGCTTCCCGGTCACGGCACTAAGACCTGAAGTTTCTGCCGCCCCCTCGCCGACGGTGACTTCGTGGATTTCGCCGAACTGCTCCGCCTGGCGGGCTTGCCTTTCTTTGTCCGGCCGGCTCGGGTGGTTTTGCTCTGGGCCGCGCCTTTCGGATCGCGCCTGTTCTTCGTCTTGCTCTTCGCCATGCGCCGACCTGATGAGGATTGCCGGCCTGTGCGGGTGCTCGTTGTCACCTGCTTTTCGGGCGGCGCCGCCGGTTGGTCGATGTCGAGGCCGAACAGGGCTGCGAGGTCGGTATTCCCAAGGAGTTTGTCCGTGTTGGCGGGCGCCGTTCCTGCAGCCGCCTCCGGCATGCTGCTCGCCTGTTGAATGAGCTTCTGCTGGTCAACGTCGCGCAGGGAAAACAGCAGCTCCGGCTGGCGGTCCAGTCGCGCGCCGACGCCGTACAAGGCGGCGGCCACGTGCTTGCACATGTAGGCGCCGTCCGGGCAGCTGCATGAAAGCTCGATCGATTTCGGCGCCGGAAACAGTCCGTCGCCGGTACGGCAGACGCGATCCATAACCGCCTTCGAGAGCCGCCCCTGCAGCAGCTCGACCATCGAATCGATGCTACCGGAGCAATCGCGGCAGATGGCGCGCCAAGCCTTATCGTCGAGCGGAGCAACCTTGATCGAGATCCTATAGAGCGACGAGCCGCTGACCTGGGCCGTGATCGTGCCGCTAGCGATCTGCAGATCAATCACGCAGCGGTTGCGGACGTAGCTGCGGCCACGCGGCAGCCGATTGGCGTAATCGCTGTAGCGCTCGAGGTTGTCGCACCAAGCCTTGCCCCAGAAACTCGTGGCGATCTTGTTGCCTTCGATCGCGACCGGCGAGAGGCCGCTACCCTTGCCTGACTTGGCGAGCAGCTTCTCCGCTTTCGCTCGCTGCTGAGCGACGCTGGGCTTTCGTCCCCATCGAGAGAAGCTCATGTCAGTCCTCCTTCTGGGCCGACGCCAGATCAAGCGCGACGAGGGACAACAGTTCGTCGTCCTTCATTTCCGTCAGCAGCGCCTCGGCGCCGCCGCCCAGGATATCGCCGGCAAGCTTGGCCTTCTCATCGATCATCTGATCGATTCGCTCTTCCACGGTTCCGCGACAGACGAACTTGTGCACGAGAACGTTGCGCTTCTGACCGATGCGGAAAGCGCGGTCTGTCGCCTGATTCTCAACCGCGGGGTTCCACCAGCGGTCGAAATGCACGACGTGGGAAGCGGCCGTCAGGTTCAAGCCGGCCCCCCCCGCCTTCAGTGACAGCACGAAGAACGGGATCTGCTCGTCTTCTTGGAAACGGCGCACGAGGTCTCGGCGCTTGCCCACCGCCGTCTCGCCTGTCAGCACGAGGCCGTCGCGCCCAAAGGAGAGGCCGAGGAGCGAGGCAAGCTGCGCGGTGATCTCCTTGAACTGCGTGAAGACCAGGACCTTCTCCTGGCGGCTGGCGATCTCCTCGATAATCTCGCCGAGACGCAAGAGCTTGCCGCTGTCTGCTTCCTTCCAGCTGCCATCGCCCAACCATTGCGAGGGGTGATTGCATATCTGCTTCAGCCGCATCAGCGTCGCGAGCACCAGTCCCTTGCGCTGGATACCGTCGACCTCCTTCAGGCGCTCGGCGAGCTCCGCGACCGTCTCCTGGTAGAGCGCAGCCTGACGCTTCGACAAAGTGCAGAACGTCTTGACCTCAGTCTTGTCCGGCAGGTCCGCGATGATGCTCTTGTCGCTCTTCATGCGGCGCAGGATGTAAGGCCGCACCAGGCTCCGCAGCGGACCGAAGTCCGATTTTGCGGCGCTCGGCCCGCTCCCTGCTTTCTGCCCAACGTCGGCCAGGCGCCGAGTGAAGGTCGTGAATTCCTTGGCAGTGCCAAGCAGGCCCGGATTGATGAAATCGAATAGCGACCACAGATCGCCGAGGCTGTTCTCGACCGGCGTGCCGGTCATCGCGATGCGGGCATCGGCCCTCAGCAGTTTCACCGCCCGAGTCTGCTTGGCGCCCGGGTTCTTGATCGCCTGCGCCTCGTCGAGAATGGCGAGGCGCCACGGCATCGACTGTAGCACAGATGCACGCATCAGCGTGCCGTAGGTGGTGATGACGAGGTCAGCACCGGCCATTTGCGTGGCCGTCAGCGCGCGCATCTCGTCGGCCGGCAGCACCGACGGATGCACGACGAGTGGCACGAGGCTCGGGGCGAAGCGTGCAATCTCGGCCGACCAGTTGCCGATCAGCGAGGCCGGCACCACGAGAATGCTCGGCTTCATAGTCACGCTTTGCTGTTCGCGAGATCGATTCGTTCGTCCGCTTGCCGCATGGGCATCCTGCTTCAGTACGAGCAGAAGCGAGATCACCTGGATCGTCTTGCCGAGCCCCATGTCGTCGGCAAGGCAGGCGCCGAGGCCGAGGCGGGCGAGCAGCGCCAGCCAGGCGACGCCCTCCTGCTGATAGGGCCGCAGCGTCGCCTGCAGGGCCGGTCCCGGATGGCTCGCGGCGCCGCTAGCTGGATGGCGCAGCGCCGCCAGAGTCTCGGCGAGCCATGGCCCTGCCGCCGTCTGGCTCCAGTCCGCCGTCGGCGCGCCAGTCCCGGAGGCAGCACCGATCTCGGCCCCGGCGACTAGCCGCATCGCCTCGGCGAACGACAGCCCTTCCTCGCCGGCCCGGCGCTCGATGTCCTGGAACCTCTCGAGCGTGCTAGATAGACGCTCGCGGTCGATCTCGACCCACTTGCCGCGCACCAGCGCGAGACCGGCGGTTTCCGCCAGCAGCCGCTTTACCTCGGCGGCCGTCAACGTCTCGCCGTCGAGCGACACGCGATAGTCGAAGTCGAGCATCGCATCGAGGCCCAGCATCGACGGCGGCTTGCCGCCGACCGAGGCTTTCACCTGGGGGCGGGCGGGGCGTCCCATGCGCCATGTCGCGGGCATGCGCACAATGATGCCGGCGCGCGCGAGCAGCGGCACGTCGCGCAGCAAGAACTGCGCCTCGGCGGGCGTCCAGCGCAGTGGATGGTAGATCTCGCCCGCATCGACCATGGCCTTTAGCCAACCGCATGCCTCGGCCGCCTTCTGCACCGGCAGCAGCAGCGACAGCAGCCGGTCCTTGTTGGCGGCCCCGGCGTACTCCTTCAGTGCCCGACCCAATGGAAGATGCTGCGCCTGCTCGGCTGTCGTCAGCCGCGTCGTGTACGTCGCCATGAAGGCGAAAGGGGCGCTCTCGTCCTTGCGGTTCTCGGCCAGATTGAAGTGCACCCTGCCGACAAGCCTCCAGGACGGGCTTCGCCGCTTCAGGAAATCACCGATCGGCTGACGGCTGTCCGCGAGCTCGGTCGATAGTGCCGTGTTCATGGCCTGCCACAGGTCCGCGAGCACGCATACGGTGAGGTATTCGCCCCCCTGCATCGGCGGCGCGCCATCAACCAGCCCGCCGAGTAAGTCGTCGTCAGGAGCAGCAAGCGCGACCATTGCCCGCGACGGTTCAGGGGGCTGAGGCCTCGCACAGATCTCCGTTACGAATTGAGCCGCGAAATCACGCCAAAAAGCGAGGTCGAAAGGTAGGGCGATCGCCGGCGCATCGAACGCAAGAGCTAGGAGACCGTGGCCCGATCCGCGCATAATAGCGGTCCCGATGCTCTCAGAGCCGCTTGTTGCCGGGTCAGCAAGAAGCTGCAGCTGGCCATGCGGTGTCAGCCGGATCGATCTCAAATCCAGGCGGTCGGCAGGCGCCGGCCGGTGCGGAGCAATGGCGGGTTGCATGCGCTCACGGTAGGGCGGCGAATCAAATTCATCCAGTGGCACATACCTAGTTGTCCCCGACAGCGATAAGGTCGCTGAAGCGCTCGTCGGGCCAGCTCAAGACTGCCTGCGGCGTCTACCTACCGTCCGGCGGCCCTTCCAGCCGCGCGACGTTTGCGGTTCGCGGTGGCAATGCAATTGACCAGGTTGAGCGCCGCCAAGGTAGAATGCTTTGCCGCTTCATCACCGATGACCGTGAGGCCGGAGCGATTCAGTTCGTTGACGACATAGGCCAGCAAGAATTTCTCGCGTCGGTAGGCGGTAGTCTGCTCGATCGCCTGCACCACCAAAG
>CAMDMH010000309.1 GCA_945901835.1 Devosia equisanguinis
GGGCGCATCAGTTGGCGTTGCTGGAGCAGGCCGCCGCTCGCCGGTCGACGTTGCTCATCGCCCCGACCGGTGCCGGTAAGACCCTCGCCGGCTTCCTCCCGAGCCTCGTCGATCTCATGGCCCGCCCCCGCGAGCGAAACGGCGCTGGCCTGCACACCCTCTACATCTCGCCGTTGAAGGCCCTCGCGGTCGACATCGCCCGCAATCTCGAGCAACCCGTCGCTGAAATGGCGCTGCCGATCCGCATCGAGACGCGCACCGGCGATACCAGCCAGGCCAAACGCCAGCGCCAGCGCGCCAAGCCGCCGGAGATGCTCCTCACCACGCCCGAGAGCCTCGCGCTGCTGCTGACCCATGGCGACAGCGCCTACCTGTTCGCCGACCTGCGTTTCGTGATCCTCGACGAGTTGCATGCGCTGGCGGCATCGAAGCGCGGTGATCTTCTCTCACTAGGAATGGCGCGGCTCAGCACGCTCGCACCCGGCCTCGTCACGACCGGCCTTTCCGCCACTGTCGCGCGCCCTTCCGAACTGCGCGCATATCTCGTGCCGCAGACCGAACCCGATTTTGCCATCCTTCTGTCGGACCTCGTAGTCGCCGCCGGCGGCGCACCGCCAAACATCCGCATTATGGAGACGCAAGACCAGATCCCCTGGGCCGGCCACACCACGCGCTATGCGGTCCATGAAATCTACGCGGCACTCAAAGCGCATCGCCTGAGCCTCGTGTTCGTCAACACGCGCAGCCAAGCAGAGCTGGTGTTCCAGGAACTCTGGCGCGTCAACGACGACAACCTGCCCATCGGCCTGCACCACGGCTCGCTCGACGCCGCCCAGCGCCGCAAAGTAGAGACCGCCATGGCCGAGGGGCGCCTCAAGGCCGTGGTCTGCACGTCCACGCTCGATCTCGGCATCGATTGGGGCGACGTCGATCTCGTCGTCAACGTCGGCGCACCGAAAGGCGCAAGCCGACTGACCCAGCGCATCGGCCGCGCCAATCACCGCCTGGACGAGCCGAGCGAAGCCCTGCTCGTGCCCTCGAACCGCTTCGAAGTGCTCGAATGCCGGGCAGCGCTCGAAGCCGCCGCGGCCGGCGCGCAGGATGCCGTGATGTCGCGCAAGGGCGCCCTGGATGCCCTCGCCCAGCATATCGCCTGCACCGCCGCCGCCGGCCCCTTCGCACCTGCCGAACTCTTTGCCCAGATCCAGAGCGCCGCACCTTATTCGGGCCTGAAGCGCGACCAGTTCGACCGCATCGTCGATTTCGTCGCGACCGGCGGATACGCGCTACGCTCCTATGAACGATTCGCCAAACTCCGCCCGGCCGAGGACGGAAAGTTGCGCCTTGGACATCCGCGCCTCGCCCAGCAGATCCGCCTCAACGTCGGCACCATCGTCGAAAGCCCCATGCTCAAGGTCCGCCTCGTGCGCCCGCGCGGGGGTAAGCGTGACAAGCCCCTCGTCGGTGGCCGCGTACTGGGCGAGATCGACGAGGACTTCATCGGCGCACTCGAAAACGGCGACACATTCGTCTTCGCCGGCGAGGTTGTGCGCCTGGAAGGCCAGACCGGCAGCGAAGCCTACGTGTCCCGCGCCACGGCCCGCGATCCCAAGGTGCCGACCTATCCCGGCGGCAAGTTTCCGCTGTCGACGCACCTCGCCGACCGCGTCCGCCGCATGCTCGCCGATAAGTCCTCGTGGAGCCGATTGCCGCAACCCGTGGCCGAGTGGCTCGCCCTGCAGGACGAACGTTCCATGTTGCCTACCGCCGCCGAAGTCCTGATCGAGACGTTCCCGCGCGCGGGAAAACACTATCTCGTCGCCTACCCGTTCGAAGGCCGCCTCGCCCACCAGACCCTCGGCATGCTGCTGACGCGGCGCCTCGACCGCGCCGGTGCTCGCCCGATCGGCTTCGTCGCCAACGACTATGGCCTTTCGATCTGGGGCCTCGGCGACATCGGCGCGATGATCGACGATGGAACGCTGAACCTCGACGCCTTGTTCGAGGAGGACATGCTCGGCGACGACCTCGAAGCCTGGCTCGCGGAATCGAGCCTGATGAAACGAACGTTCCGCGCCTGCGCCATCATTTCCGGCCTCGTCGAACGCCGCCATCCCGGTCTCGAAAAGAGCGGCCGCCAGATCCGGATTTCATCCGACCTGATCTACGACGTACTGCGCAAGCACGATCCCCGCCACGTTCTCCTCGAAGCAGCCTGGGAGGATGCAGCGACAGGCCTCCTCGATCTCGAACGCCTCGCCGAATTCCTGCGGCGAATCAGCGGACACATACGCTATAGCAGGCTCGACTACGTCTCACCGCTGTCGGTACCCATATTGCTCGACATCGGCCGGGAGACAGTTGCCGGCGGAGCGGCCGAAAGCATGCTCCGCGAGGCGGCTGAAAGCCTTATGACGGAAGTCACCCGCGCCCGGCCTTAGACCCCACCGGTCAGGCCAACGATTGGAATCCGATGTTCCAACTCAAGCCCGAGCGTTTCGGCCTCGACGATTTCAGCCGCCAGCCCATCGAGGTTTGCGGCCTCACGTTTGTTGCCGACCGCAGCGGCGCCTTGTACTGGCCGGCCCAGCGCGCTTTGATCGTTGCGGACCTGCATTTGGAGAAGGGCTCGTCCGGGGCCGCCCGCGGCCGCCTGCTGCCGCCCTATGACACGCGCGCAACCTTGATCAAGCTTGCCGAAGCAGTCGACCGTTACCAGGCCGACGCCGTGATCGCACTCGGCGACAGCTTCCACGATTCCGACGCGGCTTCGCGGATCGCACCGCAGGACCTCGATATCCTCCGCATCGTCCAGGACGAGCGCGAATGGATTTGGGTGACCGGCAACCACGATCCCAAGATCGACGCCATCCTCGGCGGCACGTCCGTCTCCGAGGTCACCCTGTCCGGCCTCGACCTGCGACACATCCCGGCATCAGGCCGCATCACCCACGAGATCGCCGGCCACTTTCATCCAGCCGCCCGGCTTTCGATGCACGGGCATTCCCTCCGCCGTCCCTGCTTCATCGCAAATGGATTGCGGCTCGTCTTACCGGCCTTCGGCGCGTTTACCGGCGGCTTGAACGTTCTCGATGAAGCCTTCCTACCGCTCTTCGGCAACGACGGCTTCGCTGTCTGGATGCTGGGCGACGAGGGTCTCTATCCCGTCGCCACCCGCCAACTCCGCGCGGATTGAGCAAACCAGATCCACAACCTGTGCGAGAATCGCCACATTTCCCGATCAAGTTGCAGAGCGCACCACGGACGATCCTGTGGATTAATCGCCAGTCCAGTCGATAAATGTTAACACTTCCGGCTAGATAAGCCTCTGCAACCACCGCCGGAATAATGCCGTGGATCTGCCGCTGCGGGCCATGGTTCAGCCTCGCCCTCGCCGCGCGAATCATGCAGATTCGCCCTCATGTTTCAACCTCCGCGTGAATCGTTGCCGCTGCGTGCGGCGCGTCAGGCCGGTGCCCTTGCGTTCGCGGGGCTGCTGGCTTTGCCTCTCCTCATCGGCCAATCCAACGAGCCCGCCAGGGCCGGCATCGGCACGCCACCGCCATCGATCTCGGGACCCGCTCGCGTCATCGACGGCGACACGATCGCCATCGGCGAGGTCCGTGTTCGCCTCGAAGGCATCGATGCCCCCGAGACTGACCAGACGTGCACGCGCGCCGGCGTCGGCCGCTGGCTGCTGTCCTCCTGGAAATGCGGCCGTGAGGCATCTACCCATCTCGAGCGCCTCGTCCGCGACCGCACGGTCCGTTGTGACAGCAGCGGCAAGGATGCTTACGGCCGCATGCTCGGCACCTGCGTCGTCGAAGGCCTCGAGATAAACGCCGACCTCGTTCGCCAAGGCCTCGCCTGGGCGTTCGTGAAATACTCCCAGCGCTACACCGGCATCGAAAGCGAAGCTCGCGCAGCCAAGCGCGGCATCTGGCAGGCCGAGACCAAACCAGCGTGGGTCTGGCGCGCCGAGCGTTGGCAGGCAGCGACGACCGAGAAACCCGAAGGCACGACGGAAAGCTGCCTCATCAAAGGCAACATCACCCGCAGCGGCAACATCTACCACATGCCGTGGGACCGCTGGTACGACAAGACGCGCATCGAAACCACCAAGGGCGAACGCTGGTTCTGCTCGGTCGCGGAGGCCGAAGCGGCCGGCTGGAGGCCCGCCGTTCTGCGTTGAGCCGCGACGGCATTCTCCCGAAGAGGCTGCGGCTACTTCTTGGCCGCCGCCTTCTCTTTTTCCTTTGCCGCCGCCGCCTTCTTGGCTATCGCGGCTTCTTCCTCTTCGAGCTTCTTCAAGCGCGCCTGTTCGGCCTCTTTCTTGGAATTGGCCTCGATCGCAGCGGCATCCTTGTCGGCCTGGAGTAGCGCCTTCTTCTCCGCCATCGTGAGGATCTTGTCGTTGTCCCGCTCATCGACCTCGCGCACCACGTGGAATCCCAAATCGTTGGTCGCGATGCCGTCCTTGACGAACCGCCGGGCCGCATGACGTGTCGCCGCGATCGGCGAGGACCAGGCGCCACCCTTCACCAACCACCGGCATTCCGCGGTATCCCGGGGATCCGTGCTGCCGGCCCGCTCTTCAGCGCACTGCGACGTCATCTCCCAGACGTTGCCCACGGCATCCGAGAGCCCCCACGGATTGGTTGCAAACAGCCCGCCGACCACGGTCCCATCATGCGAACGGCCGACATTTGCGGTCGAACGCGTGACCGGTCCCATCGAGAAAGGTGTCTCGGTTCCAGCCCGTGCTGCATATTCCCACTCGACTTCCGTCGGCAATCTGTAGACCCGCCCGGTCTTGTCGCTGAGCCACGCAAGATAAAGACGCACCTCCGGCTGGCTAAGGCAAACGACGGGATGCCGTTCGTCCTGCTCGAAGCCGGGCTTGCGCCAGTTGAACACGCCCCGGCGCTTACCCACGTCACACAAGGTCGCGCTCTGAAAACCGGTAGCTTCGACGAACTAGGTGAAGTCCTGGCGCAGAATCTCCAGCCGCCCGACCGCGAACGGCTTGGCAATCGGGATGACGACCGCCGGCTGCTCTTCCGGTTGCCGGTCGGGATCGTTCGCGCCCACGCCGACTTTCGCG
>CAMDMH010000310.1 GCA_945901835.1 Devosia equisanguinis
CTGCGTGTAGAGCGCGGCGAGGCGGCGGACGAGATTTTCCAGCTCGCGAACGTTGCCGGGCCAGCTGTGGCGCTTGAGGCGGTCGATAGCGCCCTGCTCGATGTTCTTGAGGCCCAGACCTTCGCGGGAGACCTGCCGCAGGAAGTGCCGGGTTAGATCGCCGACGTCCTCCGCCCGCTCGCGCAGCGCGGGAAGCCGGAGCGGCACCACGTTTAGGCGGTAATAGAGGTCCTCGCGGAAAAGGCCCTGCTGGATCTGTGAGCGCAGGTCGCGGTGGGTCGCGGCGATGATGCGGACGTTGGTTTTGATCGCGGTCCGGCCGCCGACCGTGGTGTACTCGCCCTCCTGCAGCACGCGAAGGAGCCGTGTCTGGGCTTCGAGCGGCATGTCGCCGATCTCGTCGAGGAACAAGGTTCCACCTTCCGCCTGCTCGAAGCGGCCGGCGGCACGGTTCTGGGCCCCGGTGAACGCGCCCTTCTCGTGACCGAACAATTCGCTCTCGATCAGTTCCCGGGGAATCGCTGCCATATTTACGGCGACGAACGGCCCGGCGCGCCGCTTCCCGTAATCGTGGAGAACGCGGGCCACGAGTTCCTTGCCGGTGCCGGACTCGCCGGTGATCATCACGGTCAGGTCGCTCTGCGTGAGCCGGGCGAGAACGCGATAGATCTCCTGCATCGCCGGCGAGCGGCCGATCAAGGGAAGCTGGTCGCTGTCGGGCTCGCCGGTATTGCGCGGCGCCTTGCGGCCGGGCTCGGCCAGAGCGCGGCCGACGACGGCAACGAGCTCGTTGAGATCGAAGGGCTTGGGAAGGTACTCGTAAGCGCCCTTCTCGGCCGCGATAAGCGCGGTCATCAGTGTGTTCTGAGCGCTCATCACGATGATCGGCAGATCCGGCCGCAGCTTCTTGATCCGGGGGATCAGATCGAAGGCGTTCTCGTCAGGCATAACGACGTCGGTGATGACGACCTCGCCCTCCCCCTGGCTGACCCATCGCCACAGGGTCGCGGCATTGCTGGTGGCGCGCGGCAGATAGCCCGCCCGCGCCAGCGCCTGATTCAAGACCGTGCGTATCGCCGTGTCGTCGTCGGCGATGAGGATCGTACCTTTAGGCATCTTTAGGCCCCTTCCCTGTGGGCTTGGCACTTTCGGCCTGGAGCGGCAGCAGCACGCGGAACACCGTACGCCGGCGCTCGCTTTCGAACTCGATGACGCCGCCGTGGTCTCGAATGATCTTGGCGACGAGCGCCAGTCCGAGCCCGCTCCCGCGCGTTTTGGTCGTGACGAATGGATCGAAGAGGTGCTGCTTGAGATGATCGGGCACGCCGATACCGGTATCTTCGATCTCGATCATCAAAGGTAGAGCGACGCGAGCTGTCGTGCCGGGCACCGTCATGCGCACACCCGGCCGGAAGGCCGTCCGAAGGACGATGCGTCCGGGTTCCGGCAGCTCGCCGACGGCTTCAGCCGCGTTTTTAAGCAGATTGAGAAACGCCTGGATGAGCTTGTCGCGATTGGCGGGGACCGGCGGCAGCGAGGGGTCGTACTCCGCTGAGATCGGCATACCCGATGCGAAGCCCGCCTGCGCCAGCCGGCAGACGTGATCGAGGACGGCATGGATGTTCACCGGCTCCAGCACCAGCGGCCGCTCGTCGCCGAACACTTCCATGCGATCGACGAGATTGCGGATGCGGTCCGTCTCCGAACAGATCAGCTGCGTCAACACGCGATCGTCATCCTTAACGCCCGGCTCGAGCAGCTGCGCGGCTCCCCGGATGCCCGACAGCGGGTTCTTGATCTCATGGGCGAGAACGGCCGCCATACCCGACACCGTGCGGGCCGCCGCCCGGTGGGTGAGATGGCGCTCGATCATCTGCGCCATGGAACGCTGCTGGACCATGATGATGGTGAGGCCGCCCTGCTCAGGGACCGGCCCCGCATAAATGTCGGCAAGCCGGCTTCCTTCGATGCGCGGCAACGTGATCTCGATGCCGTACTCGTTGACGCTCGCGCCGGACCGGCGGACCTGATCGACGAGCGCGACCAGGGGGCAGGCAAACCCGACCGCTTCCCTCAGCGTCTGCCGCCGCATCACGGCGATGCTCATCGAGAAGAACTGCTCGGCCGCCTGGTTAGCGTAGATGATCCGCTCTGCTTCGCCGACGACGACGATCGGATGAGGAAGTGCAGCGAGCAGCATGTCGTGCTCGACGTGCCGGCGCGCCGCCACCACAGGTATCGTCTGATCCTTCTCGACCGGGGCCGTCATGCCGCCATCTCCGCCGTTTCCGCGTAGAACTCACTCAAGCCTCGCAGCACACGGGATGCGTCTTCCTCCTGGCACAGGACCTTGCGCCAGCGCTTTACATCCACGATCGGGCGGCCACTCGACTCGAGGTACCAGCCGACGTGCTTGCGGGCATTTCGCAAGCCGAGAGCCCGCCCATACTCACTCAGCATCGCTTCGTAGTGCTCGGCGGCAATGCGGCCCTGCTCCGTGAGCGCAGGCGGGCCGGGATCCTTGCCCGTAGCGAGCGCTGCGGCGATACGGCCCGGCAGCCACGGCGCACCATACGCGCCGCGTCCGACCATGACGCCATCGGCGCCCGATGCCAGCAGAGCCACACGAGCCTCACTCACGCTGGTGATGTCGCCATTGACGATCACGGGAATAGAGACGGCATCCTTGACCGCCCGGACGGCTGACCAGTCGGCGCTTCCCTTGAAGAACTCCTGACGGGTCCGCCCATGGACCGTGACGAGCTTGATGCCGGCAGCTTCCGCACGGCGCGCCAGGTCGGGTGCGTTGAGCGTCGAGCGATCCCAGCCCAGCCGCATCTTGAGCGTCACGGGCACATCGACGGCCGAGATCACCGCTTCGATGAGGGACAGCGCCAGGTCGGGCTCACGCATCAGCGCAGAGCCGCACAGCCTTCCGGTAACCTCCCGGGCGGGACAACCCATATTGATGTCGACGATATCGGCGCCGAGATCGACGGACATCCGGGCGGCCTCGGCGAGCCAGTGAGCTTCGCGGCCGGCGAGTTGTATGACGAAGGGGCTCAGCCCCTTACCAACGACCTTGCGAAGCATATCGCGACGCGACCGGACGAGCTCGGCACTGGCCACCATTTCGGACACGACAAGGCCAGCGCCCATCGCGTGTGCGATACAGCGAAATGAATAGTCTGATACGCCGGACATGGGTGCCAGAAATACCGGATTTGCTGCACCGCACCCGCCGACCTGGAGCCTTCCGTCGTCCGTCATTCGCTCATCTGCCTAAGTTTTATCCATCGAAAGGTCTTGCTTGTGATTTGTGCAAACTAGGCTCGCGCCGACCAAATTGCAAGGGGTCACCCCTCGTCGATTGCGCGCACCGGCCCCGCCGGTTATGCAATCGGTGAACGTCTGTTTGAGCGAAGGAGCCTGGAATTGAACGTCGCGGCCATCATCGTTGCTGCGGGCCGAGGCTCGCGAGCGGCCGCCGCTGGCACACCGCCAAAGCAGTACGTCGATGTGGCCGGCAAGACGGTGCTGGCGCGCTCGATCCTGGCATTCGCCCGGCATGCTTCGATCTCGACCGTGGTGGTCGTCATTCACCCCGCCGACCTCGCCGCGTACGAAGCCACTTTCGCTACGCTCGATATTGCAACGCAGCAACGCCTTCGGCCACCCTGCTTCGGTGGTGCGACGCGGCAGGCATCGGTCTTTCGGGGATTGGTCGCGCTCGGGGACAGCGCCATCGACAGGGTGCTGATCCACGATGCCGCCCGGCCGTTCGTGACCAGCGACGTCATCACCCGCGTGGTCGAAGCGCTATCGCTATCGGTGGGCGCGCTGGCCGCGATACCGGTGACCGATACATTGAAGCGCGGCGACCATGACAACACAGTGATTGGCACCGTGGACCGCACGGGGCTATGGCGCGCACAGACGCCACAGGGTTTCCGGTTTGCCGAGATCCATGAAGCGCACGCCCGCGCCGAAGCTGCGGAGCGCGACGACTTCACGGATGACGCGGCGATCGCGGAATGGGCAGGCCTCGAAGTTGCTCTCGTTCAAGGGGCGGACCGCAACGTCAAGATTACAACCGAACAGGACATCGCGATGGCGCGGACACTGCTCGAACGTGGGGCTGCGGGGCAGCGCTACGAGACGCGCTCAGCCAGCGGCTTCGACGTCCACAGGTTCGAGCCCGGCAACAGCGTGTGGCTGTGCGGCGTCGAGATCCCGCACATAGCGAAACTCGAAGGGCACTCCGACGCTGACGTCGGTTATCACGCGCTGACCGATGCGCTGTTGGGCGCGATCGGCGCCGGCGACATCGGCCAGCACTTTCCTCCCTCGGATATGAAATGGAAAGACGCTGCTTCGCATATCTTCCTCTCCCACGCCGGCAAGCTCGTCGCCGATCGCGGCGGGCGCATCGTCAATGTGGACGTGACCATTCTTGCCGAAGCCCCACGTGTCGGCCCGCATCGCGCCGCGATGTGTGCACGGATCGCTGAATGTCTGGGGCTCGCGGTGGAGCGCGTCTCGGTGAAAGCGACGACGACCGAAGGGCTCGGTTTCACGGGGCGGCGCGAAGGCATCGCTGCAATGGCCACGGCATCGGTCGAGTTACCCGTCGAGATGCCGACGTGAGCACCGCGCCCTTTCACTATCGCGCGCTCGGCAGCGACGGCGGCGCACGTCTCGGCGAGGTCGTCACGCCGCGCGGCATCATCCGTACGCCGGCATTCATGCCGGTCGGCACCGTCGCCACGGTGAAAGCGCTGTACCCCGACCAAGTGAAGCAGGCCGGCGCGGATATTCTCCTCGCCAACACCTATCACCTGATGCTGCGGCCGGGTGCCGAACGTGTCCACCGTCTCGGCGGCCTGCATTCGTTCATGCGCTGGAGTGGCCCGATCCTGACCGACAGCGGCGGCTTTCAGGTGATGTCGCTGTCGGGACTTCGCAAGATGAGCGAGCAGGGCGTCGCGTTCCAGTCGCACATCGACGGCTCCAGACACATGCTGACGCCCGAGCGCGCCGTAGAGATCCAATGCCTGCTCGGCTCCGACATCATCATGCAGCTCGACGAGTGCATCGAACTG
>CAMDMH010000311.1 GCA_945901835.1 Devosia equisanguinis
CTTCCTGACGAAAGGTCTTGACCGTCTGGGAGGCGGATCCGACGCGAGAAAACGTCTCGAAGAAATGGACGATCGCCTCCCTGACCTGCATGTCCGGGTCAAGCACGACATTGCCGGAATGGTCATAGACCAGCCCGGTTGGCAGGGGGCAACGAAACTCGCCCCGCTTGGCTTTGTTGAGGATGCCGCCGCGCAATCTGGCCTTGATCACGTGCAGCTCGGCTTCGCTCATAGTCCCCTTGAGGCCGAGCAGGAGCCGATCGTTGAAACTTGCCGGATCATAGATACCGTCTTCGTCGAGAATCAGGGTGTCGGCAAGGGCACAGATCTCCAGAAGACGCTGCCAGTCGGCATTGTTGCGCGCCAGACGAGAAACTTCCAGGCCCATCACGATGCCGGCGTGGCCCATGCCGACGTCGCTGACCAACCGCTGAAACCCCTCGCGCTAAGCCGCCGACGCGCCGGATTCGGCTTGATCGTTGTCGATGACGATAACCTGCTCATCGCGCCAGCCGAGGGCGACGGCGCGACCGCGCAGCGCATATTGCCGCTTGGCGCTCTCGGTGTTCTCAACGACCTGCCGCATCGAAGACTGCCGGATGTACAGATAAGCGCCACGCTCAAGGTGATGAGGCTGGACTTTGTTATGTACGTTCATGGTGCCCTCCGCTCGCCGATACTCGTCGCAATTGTCGCAAGAACGTGAACGACGGCGTTGTGTCCGCCGGATACCGGCCAACTGGCCGACGGTGGAGCGACCTGCTCTTGGGGCGAGCGTGCTGTTGCGATCAGCGCTCGCGCCCATCCCCACATGCCCCGGCGCAGAAACAGCACGAGGCCGCTTCGGGCCTCGAGCGGCAGCGCTTCGCCGAGTGCTGCGCGACGCAGTACTTCGTATGCAGTACTTCGTATTGGGCCGCGATGGCCGACGATGCACATGCCGATGACGCGACGCAGTTCACCTGCGGGTTTTTTTTAACACCCGCTCGATCGTCCTGGGATGCAGCTCGACATCGAGTTCGTCGCGGACCAGCTTTGCCAGTTCGCGTGCGCGGAGGGGTTCGCCGGCAACCACCCGCGCCCGCAGGAATGCGAGAACATCGTCGTCGACCTTGTGAGGACCACGCGGCCCCGGCTTTGCCGGTACCAGTCCGGCGATCCCGGCCGCGTCGAAGTCCGCCTTGGCTTGATAGTAGGTCGGCCTGGATACGCCGTACTCGCCGGACGCCTCCGTCACCGACACTTTGTCGATGGAGACGCGACGCAGCAGCTCGTATCTGACCTGCACGACATCGTGCGGATCGAAGAACTCGCTGGACCGAAACTTGTGGTCGCGCACTTTGTCCGGCGCAGGATTGAAGGTGCCCTCTTCGATGAGGGCGTCGGCCTTCGACCGCTTGCTGTCGTGCTTCGGGGGCATCGCAGGCTCTATGCGTACGACGCGGCACGTGTGTATTTATAATTACGCCGCTCCTTAAGCTTTCGTCAAGCCATCTCTCGCCCACTTCTGGCACGATCATGCGATAATATCTAGTATAATCGCTCATGAGATCCATCCCGCGGCAAAATCCATCTTACATTGGCGGCGTAATTACCTTTACGCATCGTCGGGTGACCGCGTCGTCGATTGACCCGAAATGCGAGCCACCAGATCGGCCAGTTCCACCAGGTCGGCGAACCGCACGATCGCCCGCCCATTGCCGATCACGACTTCCGGATCCGAACTCACAAGATCCGTCCATTGCGGCGGAACCGACCAGGTGCCGGTATCTTCCGCCTGCAGCAAAATACGTTCACCGTGGCGATTGTATCGTCGGCCGACACACGGCAGCCGCCGTGAAAACAGCGGGTGAAACGGATGCGTCACCAGAACCAAATGCTGTTCTGCGCTGGTCGAGGCTGCATTCCCTTGTGTGTTACAAGCAACCCGAAACGGCGCCAGCATTCGGCCGCCGAACGGGCTTGCGCACCCTCGTTGCCACCGCCAAGATCGCGGCTCTACACGCCCGGCGCCCGCCGAACGCCGCCCACGTCACGCCACACGCTTCCAGCACCGCCGCCTGTCCAAGGACCCCACGATGACCAAAGCCAAGCGTCCCGACACCAACTCACGGTCGGAGCCTGCTTACATGTCCGGCTTCGGCAACAGCTTCGCCACCGAGGCGATAGCAGGCGCATTGCCGGTTGGCCGCAACTCGCCGCAGCGCTGCGCCTTCGGACTTTACGCCGAGCAGCTCTCCGGCTCACCCTTCACCGCCCCGCGCGGCGCCAACCAGCGCTCTTGGCTCTATCGCATCCGCCCCGCCGTCCGGCACCACGGCCGCTTCAAACAGGTCGACGCTGGCAACTGGCGCACCGCCCCCTGCCTGGTAGAATCCGAGCTGCCCATCGGCCAGTTGCGCTGGAGCCCGACACCGATCCCTGACAAGCCTCTGACTTTCATCGAGGGGCTCTCGACGATGACGACGGCCGGCGATGCCAACGCCCAGTCCGGCATGGCAGCTCACGTCTATACCGTCACGCGCTCGATGCCCAACCAGTACCTCTTCAATGCCGACGCCGAGATGATGGTCGTCCCCCAGGAGGGCGCGCTACGCCTACGCACCGAGTTCGGTGTGATCGAGGTCTCCCCGGGCGAGATCGCATTGCTTCCCCGCGGCATGATCTTCGCCGTGGACCTGAAGGACGGCCCGGCACGCGGCTACGTGTGCGAAAACTACGGCGGCGCGTTCACGCTACCCGAGCGCGGACCGATCGGCGCCAACTGCCTCGCCAACCAGCGCGACTTCCTGACCCCCGTCGCCGCCTACGAGGACCGCGAGGACGCCGGCGAGATCTTCGTCAAATGGTGCGGCCGCCTGTACCGGTCCGAGATCGGCCATTCGCCCCTGGACGTCGTCGCCTGGCACGGCAACTATGCGCCTTGCAAATACGACCTGCGCCACTTCTCACCGGTCGGCGCGATCTCGTTCGACCACCCGGACCCGTCGATCTACACGGTGCTGACTTCGCCGTCCGAAACGCCCGGCACCGCCAACATCGACTTCGTCATCTTCCCCGAGCGGTGGGCGGTTGCCGAGAACACGTTCCGGCCGCCATGGTATCACCGCAACATCATGTCGGAGTTCATGGGCCTGATTTATGGCCAGTACGACGCCAAGCCACACGGCTTCGTGCCGGGCGGCATGAGCCTCCACAACTGCATGATGCCTCACGGCCCCGACAACGATGCCTTCGAGCACGCCAGCACCGTCGAGCTGAAGCCGGTCAAGCTGACGAACACCATGGCCTTCATGTTCGAGACCCGCTACCCGCAGCACTTGACGCGCTATGCATCGAACCTGCCGACCAGACAGGACGACTATGCCGATTGCTGGTCGGGCCTGCAAAAGCGCTTCGACCTCAGCATCAAGCAGAGCTGAACCGAGCGTTCAGATCAGCCGCGCCTGCCGCGCACCGACTTCGGAACGCCTGCCGCCATGCCGGCCTCGAACGCGGGATGATCGCCGAACAGGTCGTCTCCGAGTTCGTCGACCATCAGCGGCGTGAAGCCCATCCTCTCACTTTCGGACGCAGGTACCGCGATGGCGTCGCTGAACAGTACGCCGTCGTGGAAGAAGTAGTTGATCGTCGTCCGAAAAGTGCCGATCTCGTCGGCGTCCTCGATCCGCAGAACGCTTCGCGTCGTCGTCACGATGCTGGCCACTTCTCGCTTCCTGATAGCGCGTTGCAAAGCGCTGTCTTCCAGGATCGAACGCAGCACCCCGCAGGCAACCGGCGCGAGATCCCGGCCGATCCAATCGACGATCTGGGGCCGCTTTTGGATCGCAGGCCCCGACAAGGCCTCCAGCCTGAGCTTGTTGGACCGCGAAAGCGCCCGCGGCAACCCACTGCGACCGACCGATGTCGTGAGCGAGGACACCAACTCGCTCGGCAACCGATGCGACAGATCGATGAGCCTTCCCACCAACTCCGGAGACGGCTCGGTTTCTTCACGCTCCACTGCAGCCAGCCGCTTGGGCTGTAGTGAGCACAAGTCAGCCATTCTCTGCAGGCTGAGCCCATGCCTGAGCCTGAAAAGATGGACGAACCTACTACAGATAGTCACGCGGCACGCGTCCCGAATTGTCCTTGTTTCAGAGGGGTAGCCTGGACAGGCTGTCAAATTTGACGCGGCGGAGGCATATGTCGATACGATCCGCCGGCACAACTGTCATGTAACCATATTGCAAATCGCGGCAGATCCCACCTCGGCCGGGACGCCTAGCCTACGCCGCTTGATTTGAGCGGCAGGTTCGTATGTGGGCGCGAACGCGCTTCACCCCGTCAGGTCGGATCGGGATACTGCGGCTTCGCCCCGGGACTACGGCGCGGCACGAGCGTCGGCCCGGCGCTTTCCTGACGCAGACTATCCACGTAAGCGATCAGCCGCTCGATCTCCGGGTTGGACAAACGGACGTCCGGCATGCCGTCATGCGGGAGGATCAGCACGTTTCGTATGCGGGTAGCCGTCTGATCCGGCCGGTTGGCGATCCCATTGAACGTCGGCACACCCTCTTTCGTGGTCACCCCGGCACGTCCGTTCGCCATCATGTGACACGAACTGCACAGCCGGTCTGCGATGACGGCGCCTTCCTTCACCAGATCCTCGTAGGTCGGCGGCATGCCTTGCGCCGAGGCGCTCCCGCCGACGCACGCCATCACCCCGGCGACGAGGATCGGCCGCAGCAAGACGCGGGCGAATGAAGCAAAGCCGGGCAAAGAAAAGCGATTGAAAGCCATGGCGGTCGCATTCCCCGAGTGAACCGGAAATCATCGCGGGACAACAATTGCCCCACTCGCCCCGACATCGACGACGACGCCGAAACGAACCCACTTTTCCGACAACTCAGACTGGCGGAAATGAGCGACGCGCCCCTTGCGCGATATCAACCGACCGCACACTTTCAGCCACGTGATTACCCCGTCATGACCTCTGCCGGCCTGACCGCGGCGATCGACCGGTAGGGTCGTGGCGCGGTTGCGACCGCAACGCGGGCGAGGCGCTCTATGTTCTTGGCCAGATCGAAGCGGCGATTGAAGCGCCATTCGTAGGATGCGA
>CAMDMH010000312.1 GCA_945901835.1 Devosia equisanguinis
CCCCGCGAAGTAGCTCATTTTCTCCGCAGAGCAATGCCTTCATAGGCTGGGTCAAGGTCGGCACTGCCGGCCGCGACCCAGCACTGAATCATACGACGAAAATTCTGGGTCGCGCTTCGCTTGACCCAGCCTACGAACAAGTGATCGGGTGCACCATGATCAAAACCTCCGGCGTCCTCCACTTCACCATCCCCGTGAAGGATCTCGACGCTTCCGAGAAATTCTACACCGAGATCCTCGGCCTCACGAAGGTGCGCCGCAACGCGCACATGGTGTTCATGCGCGATCGCGACGACTACTTCGTGCTGACGCACTCCGAGAATCCGCACCCCAACCGCGGCGACAAGCACGACATCCACACCGCCTTCAAAATCACGCCCGAAGAATACAAGCGCGCGAAGGCGTTCCTCGCTACCAAAGGCATTGCGCTGTTCAAGGAGGAGGAGCGCCGCCACGGCACCTTCCGCGGCACCTCCGGCTACTTCCACGACCCCGATCGCAACGTCATCGAGATCATGGTCCTCTCCGAGCCCCCGATCTCGGAGGCTGACGAAAAGGCCTCGTAGGTCGGGCAAGCAGCGCACGCGCTGCGCTTGCCCCGGCGTAGGCCGGGGTAACCCGACGTCTCACCCGCGTGCCGCAAAACTGTCGGGTTACGCGACGCACCGCGTCGCTAACCCGACCTACGAAAGAAACAAAAATGGCCAAGAAGACCTACCGCATCGCTGTCATCCCCGGCGACGGCATCGGCAAGGAAGTCGTACCGGAAGGCATCCGCATTCTGGAGAAGGCCGCCGCCCGCCACGGCTTCGAGCTGAAGCAGGACTGGTTCGACTTCGCGTCCGCCGACTACTACGTGAAGCACGGCAAGATGATGCCGGACGACTGGAAGGAGAAGATCGGCAAGCACGACGCGATCTTCTTCGGTGCGGTCGGCTGGCCGGCGATCGTTCCCGACCACGTCTCGCTGTGGGGCTCGCTCGTGCTGTTCCGCCGCGAGTTCGACCAGTACGTGAACCTGCGCCCCGTGCGCCTGATGCCCGGCGTGAAATGCCCGCTCGTCGGCCGCGAGCCCGGCGACATCGACTTCTGGGTCGTGCGCGAGAACACCGAAGGCGAGTATTCCGCCATCGGCGGTCGCGCCTTCCCCGGTACGGATCGCGAGTTCGTGATGCAGGAAACCGTGATGACGCGGACGGGCGTCGATCGCGTACTGAAGTTCGCGTTCGAACTCGCCCAGTCACGCCCGAAAAAGCACCTCACGTCGGCGACAAAATCCAACGGCATCGCGATCACGATGCCATACTGGGACGAGCGCGTCGTCGAGATGGCGAAGCAATATCCGGCCGTGAAGTGGGACAAGTATCATATCGATATCCTGACCGCGAACTTCGTGCTCCATCCCGATTGGTTCGACGTGGTCGTGGCTTCCAACCTGTTCGGCGATATCCTCTCCGACCTCGGCCCCGCCTGCACCGGCACCATCGGCATCGCGCCATCGGGCAATATCGATCCGGAGCGCCGCTACCCCAGCGTGTTCGAGCCCGTGCACGGTTCAGCACCCGACATCGCCGGCCAAGGTGTCGCCAATCCCATCGGCCAGATCTGGTCGGGCGCGATGATGCTGGAGCACCTCGGCGAGAAAAAAGCCGCCGCCGAAATCGTCAGCGCGATCCAACGCGTCTTGTCCGAGCGCACACTCCGCACCCGCGACCTCGGCGGCAACGCCGACACCGTGACGTGCGGCAAGGCGGTCGAAGCTCAGCTTTCGTAAGTCGGCACACGCCATCAATTCTCCTCCCCCCTTGTGGGGGAGGTGGCGCGTAGCGCCGGAGGGGGGCGATTGCGCGCCTACGGCTCCTTCCGCAAGAACCGGAAATCGCACCCGAGATCGGCGCCCGTGATCTCGTCCGCGAACAACTTGGCGTAACCGCGCGTCGGCTTCTCGAACGTCTGGCGAGGTTCCGCGCGCCGCTTCGCAAGCGTCGCCTCGTCCACCATCAGGTCGATCGTCCGGTTCTTGATCGACAGGCGGATGCGGTCGCCGTTGCGGACCAATCCCAAAGGTCCGCCGCTCGCCGAATCCGGCGTGATGTGCAGCACGACCGTGCCGTACGCCGTGCCGCTCATTCGCGCGTCGGAAATGCGGATCATGTCCTTCACGCCGGCCTTCGCCAGCTTCTTCGGGATCGGCAGGAAACCGGCTTCCGGCATGCACTCCGGCGCGTTCGGTCCCGCGTTCTGCAGCACCATGATGTCGTCGGCCGTGATGTCGAGATCGGGATCGTCGACACGCTTCGACAGATCCTCGAGCGACGTGAACACGATCGCACGCCCCTCGTGCTCGAACAGCCGCTGATCCGCCGCCGAGCGCTTCAGGATCGCCCCGCCCGGCGCGAGATTGCCATACAAAGCGACGAGCCCGCCCACCGGCTCCAGCGGCGTCCCACGCGCCGAAACGTAGTTGCGGTCGACCCACGTTGCACCTTCGCCCGCGAGCCGTTCGCCGAGCGTTTCGCCCGTGACGGTCATCGCGTCGAGATGCAGCAGATCCTTGATCTCGCGCATCAGCGCGCCCATGCCGCCGGCCGAATGGAAGTCCTCCATGTAGCCGTTGCCGACGGGCTTCAGGTTCACGAGCACCGGCGTCGTATCGGAAAGCTCGTTGAGCCGCTTCAGCGAAACGTCGAGCCCCGCGCGCCCTGCGATCGCCGCCAAGTGGATAACCGCATTCGTCGAGCCGCCGATCGCCATCAATACGCGTATCGCGTTCTCGACCGCCTCTCGCGTGACGATCTTGTCCGGCGTCAAACCGCTCGCGGCCAGACGTACGGCAGCCACACCTGTCGCCTCCGCGGCGCGCAGACGGTCAGCGTGAACGGCAGGGATGGCAGCCGTACCGGGCAGCGTCATTCCCAGCGCCTCCGCGATGCACGCCATCGTCGAGGCCGTACCCATCACGGCGCAGCTTCCCGCCGTCACCGCGAGTTGGCCTTCCACGATGTTGATCTCTTCGTCCGACACGCTGCCCGCGCGATAGCTCGCCCAGAACCGCCGGCAGTCCGTGCAGGCGCCGAGCCGCTCGCCCCTGTGCCGCCCGGTCATCATCGGCCCGCCGATGAGCTGGATCGCCGGCCGGTTCGCCGACACCGCGCCCATGATCTGCGCCGGCACGGTCTTGTCGCAACCGCCCATCAGCACGACCGCGTCCATCGGCTGGGCGCGGATCATCTCCTCCGTGTCCATCGCCATCAGGTTGCGGAACTTGAGCGACGTCGGCGACAGGAACACTTCGCCCAGCGAGATCGTCGGAAAATCGATCGGCAACGCACCGGCCGCGAGCACGCCGCGCTTCACAGCGTCGAGCAGCTCGGGAAAATGCCGGTGGCAGTTGTTGAAGCCCGACGGCGTGTACGCGATGCCGATCACCGGCTTCTCGAGCGCTTCCTCCGAATATCCCATCGACTTGGCGAACGAGCGCCGCAGATAGATCGAGAAATCGAAGTCGCCGTAATTGGTCAGGCCGTGGCTGATGCCGGTCGGTTTCTTGGTCATCGAATGATCTCCCTCTCCCCTTCGCGCCCTTCGCACGACGTCACTGTGCGGGGAGCGGGGATTGTTGCGTTCTGACTTACATCGTTTGCTGGCTCGAGCCGAATCCTACTTGGGCTTCTGGGGCAAGTAGTCTTTCGCGAATACTGCGGTAGCGGCGGCGAGATCACGGGCTGTCCGGTCGAGGCGCTCGACGGTGCGGAAGCGGCTGCCGATCTCGATCTGGATGGCATCCACGTGACCGCCTTCACCGCTACCATGGGTGTCGACGTTGTGCCCGCCTGTGAAATGAAGCTCCTTGCGGTTGCCTGCGTCACTCGATGGCGTGATTGGATACCCGAGTTCGGCGAGTGCGCCGAATAGGCTCTTTGGTCCATTCAATGCAGCCACTCCACGGCGCGCGACGAGGCTCTTTACCGTCTCTCCATTGCGCGTACCGCGAATGAACCGGCCGGGTAGAAGGGCCTGCCCGTGGATGTCGAGGAGAACTCCGGCGCCCCAAATGCGCTCGATCTCGGCGGTCGAGGCGGCGAGCTCGGCGTGATAGGCATCATAGATCACTTTCGGACCGTCATTGCCGGGCGCCGTGTAGGCGTCGGCCGACGGGCGATTGGCGTCGATTTGCTGTCGATCGAAGCGAGCGATCACGAGATAGGGAGGCCCCCCCAAGAGCGTCGCGAGATGAGCCGCAAGTCGTTCCGCCAGCTCGGCTGTCCGCAGGTCTCGAATTGTCTCGAAAAACATCTGTCCGCGGTTCTCGCGTACGGCCACGCCTGGGATCAGCTTATTGCCACCGTGGGGCGCGGTTATGACGACCGGGATGCGACCTGGCGTCGTGGATATGTAGTCCAACGGATCGACTTCAGCTTGAACCCGAGCGAAAGGTGCCAGGCGTGGCGCTGCACCCCCAGCTGGTCGGCCTCGTTTTTCGGTCCTCGATGACCGTGGTCGCATCAGATTTCCTGTTCCAGCCACTCGCGCTGCACGTCACCGCACCAGTTGCCGACGTTCCACTGGCCCGCCTCGTGCAGACCAGACCCTAATGCTAGATGTTTTGCAGCCAAGTCGACCGAACGCCGTGTCGACGGTGGCCACCGTCCATTGGAGGTCCAGGGACTGCGCTGCGATGAGACGGTCGAATTGATCCTTGTGAACGAGCTCCAACGCACCAGCCGCTTCCGATTGTGAAAGGGTGAGGTCGAGGGTGAAAAAGCCCTCCGCACGAACCTTGGAGGTCAGGTCCGGCAACAACACGGCAGCCTCGGGCCACTTACCGAGCTTGACCTTGATGCCGATCTCCCAGCCGCTCACGGCGCTGACGTGGATGACATTAGACGAGTTAGTGATGGCTTCGCGATGACGACTCTCCAGCCGAGGATCGTCGGTGATCCACCAGAAGAATACATGGGTATCGAGGATGAGGCTCAAGCGGACGCCTCACCCGATAACCACTTCAGCTCTTCTTCGGTAAGTGGCTCGAACAAGCGCAGGCATCGTGAAGCGCCCCTTCCACCGGCCTGGGCGGCGCTCGGGCAATTGCTCAGCTTC